>NZ_JBFBIV010000024.1:63934-113978 GCF_040702025.1 Streptomyces sp. NPDC088194
GTCTTCGGCGCCATGAACACCGCGATCGGCCTGGCCACGGACATGCAGACCGGGCTGAGCAACACGGCCCGTTCGGCGGCGCCCGTGAGGGCCCATGCCGCAGCCGTCCCGTGCCGTCAGTGCCGTCAGTGCCGTCAGTGCCCGCGACCCGGGCTCACGCATTGGCCGACCTCACAGAATCCGCAGCATGGGCTGCAAGCCCGCCCGGGTCCACCAGACCGGGGCGACCGCGATCCGGCGGGGGGGTGACTCGCCGTTTCAGCCGGCGCTCTCGATGCGGGCGAGGGCCTTGTCGGAGATCCGGTGCAGTGTGCGGAGTTCGTCCGGGTCCAGGACGTCGATGAACAGGTCCAGCACCCGGGCCACGTGTCCGGGTGCCGCCTCTGCCAAGTAGGCGTAGCCGGCTTGGGTCAGGATCGCTTGCGTGTACCGCCCGTTGTGCGGGTCGGGCTCGCGGCGCACGAACCCGCGCTTCTCGAGCCGGCCGACCATGTGGGACAGGCGGGACAGTTCCGTGTTGGCCAAGTCCGCGAGCTCGCTCATTCTCGTACGGCGCTCGGGCTGCTCGGACAGGTGCGCCAGCACGTGGTACTCGATGAAGCTGAGCTTGGAGTCCTGCTGGAGCTGCGACTCCAGCGCCGCCGGCAGTCGCTGGAGGAGTTTCACGAACCCGCGCCACGCCGCCAGCTCGTCACCGGTGAGCCAGCGTGACCCGGAGCCCTCTGGCTCCCCTGGAACAGACATGTGCGCAGTCTACCGAGAGACACTGACTTGAATCTTCATGTAAGGCGGGCTAGGGTTTCACTTGAATATTCAAGCGTGACCGGATCGGAAGGACCGTCCATGAGCAACTTGAAGCTCGCCGTCATCCTCGGCAGCACCCGCCCCGGCCGTAACGGCGAAGCGGTGGCGAACTGGGTGCTGACCAAGGCCAAGGAACGCGCCCATGCCGACTACGAACTGATCGACCTGCTCGACTACCCGCTGCCGCACCTGGACGAGGCCGTGCCCGCGAGCCGGGGCGTATACGCGGGCGAGCACACGAAGGCCTGGTCCACCAAGATCAAGGAGTTCGACGGGTACGTCTTCGTCACCCCGGAGTACAACCACTCCACCTCGGGCGTGCTGAAGAACGCCATCGACTACCTCTACGCCGAGTGGAACAACAAGGCCGCTGCCTTCGTGTCGTACGGCTCGCTCGGCGGAGCGCGGGCGATCGAGCACCTGCGGGCGATCGCGAGCGAACTGCAACTGGCCCACGTACGCCAGCAGCTGAGCTTCTCGCTGCTCACCGACTTCGAGAACTTCTCGGTGTTCAAGCCCTCCCCGATACACGACGACGCCGCATCCGTCCTGTTCGACCAGCTGGAGTCCTGGGCCCGCGCACTCGCGTCCGTCCGAAGCTGAGCCCCGATGCGGCTCTGCGGTCTTGAGGAGCACTTCGTCACTACCGACGTGGTCGAGGCGTGGAAGCGGCGCGACCCCCGGCTCGCCGAACCGATGATGAAGTGGGCCGTCGCCAGTGACATCACGTCGGCGTTGCCGGACCTCGACAGCGAACGCATCGCCGCGATGGACGACGCCGGGATCGACGTGTCGGTGCTGTCCCTCACGACGCCGGGGCCGCAGAACCTCGACACGGCGGAGGCGGTTGCCGTGCGGACGCCCACGAACGACGCGATCGCCGCCTCCGCTCCGTCGGCCGCAGCCGCCGAACCGCGGCGCGCGGTCACCGAACCGGGGCTCAACGGCACGCTGGTCAAAGCGAACTCCGATGGCCGGGCTCTGGACGCGCCGGAATTCTGGGACGTCCACGAGGCTGCCGAGGATCTGCGCGCGCCCGTCTACGCGCAGCCCAACGTTCCGTTCCCGGCTGTCACCAAGGCCTACTTCCGCGGTTTTCGGCGCGCCGGTGGACGACATGGCGGCCACCTGCGCGTTCGGCCGGCACTACGACACCGGGCCGACCGTGCTCCGGATGATCATCGCCGGCGTCTTCGACCAGTTCCCCGGGCGGCAGCTCGTCCTGGGGCACTGGGGCGAGGTCGCGCTGTTCGCCGACGCGGGCGGGGGGTCGGCCCTCATGCGACAGCTCGCCCGGCACCTGCCCGGGACGGAATAGACCGTCCTCAAAGGAACCGTGGGCGCGACCTGCGCCCACCCGGAGAAGGACGGCGCGAGCCACTGGGCGGCGAGCGCCCGCGCCGACCCCGCCGGCTCCGAACACGAGTCAGTCACCCCGGAACACCCAGCGAGGACACGTATGAATGCTGCTGCCGATCCTGCCGTTGCCTACGACCGGTTCATGGTCGAGCAGGCTCCCGCCAGTCGCGGTCAGCGTCCCTGGACGCCGGCCGAGGGCCCGATGCCCGCGCTCTACCTCAGCCATGGCTCTCCGGCGCTGTTCGAGGACGCGGTCTGGATGAGCGAGCTGTTCGGCTGGTCCCAGGCGCTGCCCAAGCCGACCGCGATCCTGATCGTCAGCGCGCACTGGGAATCCGCGCCGCTCAGCCTGTCGGCGACGCGCCCGGCCACACCGTTGGTCTACGACTTCGGGGGCTTCGCCGACCGGTACTTCCGGATGACCTACGCAACACCGGACGCCGGCGAACTGGCCGCCCGGGTCGCGGCCTCGATGCCGGACAGCGAACCGGTCCACCAGCACACCATCCGCGGCCTGGACCACGGTGCGTGGGTCCCGTTGAAGACCATGTACCCCTACGGCGACGTCCCGGTCCTGCAGATGTCCCTGCCCACCCACTCCCCCGCCCGGCTGATGGCCATCGGCCGCCGGCTGCGGGGCCTGCGGGAGGAGGGCGTGCTCGTGGTCGGGTCGGGCTACATGACGCACGGGGTTCCGTTTCTCACCCGGGACCAGTTCGTGCACAACGTCGTTCCGTCCTGGTCCGCCGACTTCGACGCCTGGGCGGCCGACGCCCTCACCCGTGGCGACGTCGACACCTTGGCCGACTACCGCAGCCTCGCCCCCGCGGTGCACTACGCGCACCCCACCGTCGAGCACTACACGCCGATGTTCGTCACCCTCGGAGCCGCGACCGCCGCCGGAGCACCCGTACGGACGACGATCGAGGGCTACCGGTTCGGCCTGTCCAAGCGATCCTTCCAAGTCGCTTGATGCCAGGTGCGGCTATGCCGCTCCGCGCGGCATGAGGGCTTCTTCGGCGGCCTTGGCCCGGCCCTCGTCCCCTCGACTCGGTTCGGCCCCGACGAGGCCATCTCCCTCCGGAAAGGCGCGCGGGAGCTCACTTCACTGCGCGAACGGGCACCGCGATGCCTCCGCACGTGCACGGTCGCGGCCGTCTCCCCCGGGTCCGAATCCGACGGTGCGCCACGTCTCACCTCACCAGCAGCCTTCGAAGGGGGCTCCGCCGGACGGCTTCGTCATGCCGTCGTTCGGTGCAAGCCGTCGAGGGCGGTCTCGAAGAGGGGTTGCAGGTAGTCGGGCGATTCGTTGACCTTGGCGATGGCGACGATCAGGTCGAAGACCTGCTCCAGCGTGAGGTCGTCACGGATCTGTCCTGATTCCTGGGCCGCGGCCAGCAGGGGACGACCCACTTCGATGGCTCGGCCACGGTGGCTGGTGATGCCGTCCCGGTCGGTGTGCTCCAGCAGTTCAGAAATGATCAGCCGTTTGTGCGGAATGAACGCGATCTGCAGACGAAGCCAGGCGATCAGAGCTGACGCGGGGGTCTGGCCAGGCTCGATCGTTGCCGCGGCGCAGATCTGATCGACCTCGTCCGCGTAGAGCGCTTCCAGGAGTTCCTGCCGGCCGGGAAAGTTGCGGTACAGGGTGGCCATACCCACCCCGGCGCGACGGGCGATCTCCGCCATGGAGATGTCGGGGACAGGATCGGCGAACGCCTCCCGGGCCGCGTCGAGGATCTTGTCGCGATTGCGTTCCGCGGCTGCCCGCCGCCTGGGGAACGCCGTGTTGCCCGCCTCCATGAACTCCTCCACGCGTGCTCTTCGTGTTCGGGTACGCCAGCCAGGGCCCGCACCTCCCAAGTGGACAGCCTATCCGGTATCGCCCTACGCTTAGCGGACAGGCTATCCGGAAACTTCGAGGAGCAGAGCCATGCCCAGCCGATCACACCCCTTCCCAGACGCCGGCGCATCCGCGCCGTCAGAGGCGGGTCCCTCACACGGGGTGGCCAAGCGCGGTGTGGCGCTCGCGGCCGTCGCGGCCGTGGCGTGCGTGGCGCAGTTCATGGTGGTGCTGGACTCGTCCATCGTGAACGTGGCCCTGCCGGCCATGAAGTCGGGCCTGGGCCTGTCGCCCTCCGCCCAGCAGTGGGTGGTCAACGGCTACCTGGTCGCTTTCGGCGGTCTGCTGCTCTTCGCCGCGCGGGCCAGTGACCTGTTCGGACGCCGCCGTGTCTTCCAGATCGGTCTGGTCGTCTTCTCGGTGGCGTCCCTCGCCGGCGGCCTGGCGCAGGACGGCTGGATGCTGCTGGCGGCCCGGGTGGTGCAGGGCTCGGGAGCGGCGGCGCTCGCACCGTCAAGCCTGAGCCTGATCACCGCCAGCCACAGCGAGCTCGCTCAGCGCACCCGCGCCATGACGTGGTGGGGCGTTGCCGCCTCCAGTGCCGGGGCGGCCGGCATCGTGGTCGGCGGACTGCTGGCGTCGGTGAGCTGGCGGTGGGTGATGCTGGTCAACGTGCCCATCGGCGTCGGGCTGCTGATCGCGAGCCTGACGTGCCTGGCACCGACCGCGACCGGACAACGGCGCTCCCCGATCGACCTTCCCGGCGCGATCACCGTGACGCTGTCGGCCGCGGCACTCGTCTACGGTGTCTCGGCCGCACCTGACGCGGGCTGGGGAGCGGCCCGCGTGATCGTCGCGCTCGTGGCCGGTGCGCTCCTGCTCGCGGCGTTCGTGTCCATCGAGCGACGCACCAGTGAGCCGCTGGTCCCGTTGGGGATCTTCTCCATCGCCAACGTGCGCATGGGCAACGTCCTCACGCTGTGCATGGGCGCCGTCCTCACCGCACCGCTGTTTTTCCTCTCGCTGTATCTGCAACAGGTTCTGGGACAGGGCGCCGCGCGCGCCGGACTGTCCCTGCTCCCCATGGTCGCGGTCATCAGCGTCGGAGTACTGCTGTCCCAGAAGCTGATCCCCCTCGTCGGAGCCCGCCGCCTGGTGGTGACAGGCGGGACCATCGCCGCTGCGGGCCTGGTGTGGGTGGGGCAGCTTCCCGCCCACTCCGACTACGTCGCCCACGTTCTGCTGCCCACCGTGGTCGTCGGTGCGGGCACCAGCCTGACGATGATGCCCGCGATCGTCGCATCGACCAGCGGCATCGACCCCCGCAACGCCGGCGTCGCCTCCGGGCTGATCAACATGTGCCGTCAACTCGGCGCGGCCCTCGGCCTGGCTGTCCTCGTCACCATCGCCGCCACCGTCACCAGCCACAGCACCAGCAGCGGCAACTCGGCCGTCGTGGACGGCTACCGCGTCGCCTTCTACGCGCTCGCCGCCCTCAGCCTCGTCACCGCCGCCCTGGCCCTGCGGCTCAAGCCCGCCCCGGGCACCGCGGCCGCGACGAACCCGGCGGCCGCCGACTGAGCCATACCGCCACCACGGTGGAGACCCCGTTCACCCCGGCCCCCACCGTGGCCCCGCCTCAATCCCCGCACCAGTCAGAAGGAAGCAACCCGTGCCTGTCAACGCCCCCTGCGGACCCATCGTGGGAATCACGCGCGAGGCCCACACCGCCTACCTCGGTATTCCCTACGCCCGCGCCCCCTACCCCAGCCACGCCTTCGACACCCCCCAGCCGCGCGAGACGTTCACCACCTGCTTCGAGGCGACACGTCACGGACCCAGCCCCGCTCACCCCCACGTCGGCCAGGAACTCTTTCCCGACCCCGTCGTCGCGGGCGATGAAGCCCTCAACCTCAACGTCTACGCCCCGTCCCACGGCGACGGGCCCTTCCCGGTGATCGTGTGGCTCTACGGGGGCGGCTTCTTCACCGGCAGCAACGCCAGCCCCTGGTACGACGGAGCCTCCTTCGCCCGCGACGGCGTCGTCTTCGTCGTCCCCAACTACCGTGTCGCCGCTGAAGGGTTCATGATCCTCGACGACCTGGTCGCCAACCGCGCACTGCTCGACATCACCGCCGCCCTGGCCTGGGTACGCGACAACATCGCCGCCTTCGGCGGCGACCCCGCCAACGTCACCCTGGCTGGACAGTCCGCCGGCGCAACAGCCGCCCTCGCCCTGACCGGTGCCCCAGCGGCTCGCGGCCTGTTCCGTCGCCTGGTCGTCATGAGCGCCGGGACTCCTCTGCTCACGCCGCTGGAGCGTATGCGGCAGCTCTCCGCCGACTTCGCGGACCAGCTCGGCATACCGCAGACCCGACAGGCCATCTCCGCCACGCCGACCCCGCGCCGCATGGAACTCGAACAAGCCTGGCTGCCCGGAGAAGTGCGGGCGCTTGCCGAGAGCGTCGACGACCGCGCCCGCCAGGCCGGCCGGGACGCACTGCGCTGGCAGCCCACCCTGGACGGCGACGTCGTCACCACCACACCCGAACAAGCACTCTCCGACCCCGGCGCGGTGGAGGCCCTGCTGATCGGCACCACCACACAGGAATGGAACTTCATCCTCGGCGACCTCACCACCGCTCCCAGCACCGACGCCAGCCTGAAGGGCATGGCCAACCTCGGCCTCACCGCCGACGACCTCGACACCTACCTCGACCGGCTCGGCAGCAAGAATCCGGGCCACGCACTCGCCCAGGCGTTGAGCGACCGCACTTTCCGGCGCCCCGCTCGCCGCATTGCCGACACCGCCGCCAAAGCCGGCATCCCCACCTACACCTACCAGTCCGCCTGGCCCGTTCCCCTCTTCGGCGCCGCCCACTGCGCCGACCTTCCCTTCGTCTTCGACCACCTGGACGCACCCCAGGCCCCCGAGCTACTGGGACCAGACGCTCCCCAGCACATGGCCGAGCGCATGCACACAGCCCTCATCCGCTTCGCACACGGCGACAATCCGGGCTGGAGCGCCTACACCGTCGACGAGCGCCGCACCATGGTCTTCGACCACGATTCCTACGAATGCTCCGACGGCCTCGCCAAGACCCCCAACAACTTCAGGAAGTTCACCTGATCTTCCTCGTTCACGCCGGTCAGGTCCCTGTTCTCGAAGTGTTCCCGCCTGGCGCACTGTCAGGTCGGACGACTTGGTGACGTTCCACTGCCGTCCTCGGCAGGAACGACATGGCGACCAACCGTCACCCCGAATCCGATGAGGTCCATCAGCATGTCCGACCAGCCCGATTTCGATCATCTCGACACCGACTACGACCGGTTCCTCCCCCTTCTCCAGGGGGCCGACGACGGCCTGCTCGCCGCGCTCAAGGCCGTCCCCGAGTCGGGCAGGGTGCTCGACCTCGCATGCGGAGTGGGGGAGCCGGCAGTGACACTGGCACGGCAGCGTCCCGACCTGCGGTTGACAGGCATCGACATCTCCGAGACCCAGATAGCAGCCGCGCGAGCACGCGCCACGCAGCTCGGAATCGACGGTGTGCGATTCGAGGTCATGTCCATGGACGCCCTGGAGCTGGGCACCGGTTCGGTCGACGCGGTCATGTCCCGCATGGGGGCCCTGATGATGGGCGATCCCGCACGCACCGCCCGGGAGGCCGCGCGCGTACTCACCCCCGGCGGCAGGCTCGCCGTCGCAGTATGGGGAACGCTCGACATGCACGCCGCCATGCGGCTCGGCCTCCGCTGCCTGGAATCCGTGCTGCCCGCGGAAGAGGTACCCGACTTCAGCGCCTTCGACCGGCTGGCCGCTGCCGGCGTACGTGACGGTGTCCTCCGCGAGGCAGGTCTGACCGCGGTCGAGTCGCACACCCTGCGCTGGACCTTCGAACGCGCCGATTTCGAGAGCTGGTGGTCCTTGGTCCTCAGCATCCCCGGCCCCATGCAGGACGCCTTCCGCCGTCTTGACCAGGACGCTCTGAGCCGGGCACGCCGCACCATGGCCGAACTCGCCGCCCCCTGTCGCCGTCGGGACGGCTCGTACGCGTTCCCCATGGGCTGCCAACTTCTGAGCGGGCGAGTCTGAGAGGCCGGTACGTGACCTGTCACGTTCGACGCGGGCACAGCACCCGCGGGCACCGCGTGACAGCACGTCCAACCGCTGACCGGCGACTGCCGACCGGGGCCGGATGCCCGCCCTCGGCCAACTGCGCCTTCGGGCAGGTCAGCGCCGAAGAAGCGGTAGCGGACCAGGTCGATGCGGCGGCGGATCTCACCGACCGCGTGATGCCGGCGGAGCTGCCGGACTCCAGGGCCGCACCCGCACCACCCCGATCTCTCCCGTGACCGACACGGCGGGGCGGCGGGGCGGCGACAGGGAACTTCCCGGGTTCGCCCCCACCGCAGCGCGCGGGTCCGCCGGAGACGTCAGTGGCCGGTCAGGCTCCAACCGGGCTCCACCGGAGGAAGAAGCCCGTCAGGGGGCTTTGCTGCCCTCGACGTTGGCGACCATCCTGCGCAGCACCTTGAGCGCGGCTACGTACTCTTCGTCGCTGATGCCCTCGTGGACCACGCCGCGCAGCTCGGTCACCAGCTCGCGCAGCCGCACCCTGGCGGCCTCCCCGGCATCGGTGAGTTGCAGGCGCTGCCCGGTGTCGATCCTGAGCCAGCCGCGGTGGAGCAACTGGTCGATGACACGAGCGATCTCGTGCGGCCCGTCCGCGAGGGACGTCAGCTGGACGACGACCTCCTCGCGGCTCGGCGCCGCGGCCCCACCGTTCACCCGGTTGAGCACCCAGTACTGCGGCTGCGTGACGTCGATCCTGGCCATGGCGTCACGCAGCTGCCGGGTGACAGCCGCCTGAGCGAGGCCACTCCAGTATCCGATGGGCTGAGTGGCCAGCATCTCATCGGGGGCAGCAGGATCGGCCGGCGCCTGGTCGGTGGCAGTGCCAGTCAGGGGTCTCATGATGACGACGCTATATCCCCGTGTTCGGCGTCACGGTGGTCGTCATGCCGGGGCGGGCGTGTGGCGACCGGAGCGTCGGGGAGGCGTGCGCTGAACGTGCTCGCGGTAGGCGGTGTGGGGCGGGTTCCCGAGGACCGGGCGCAGAACGCGCTGGCGCGCGCGTACGTGAAGGTGGGACCGCGTACGGCAGAGCGACGACATGGCCGCGTACGTGTGCCGGATCATGATCCACGCGCACGCCGACCGGTTCCGCAGACGGGCCGTACGTGAGTGGTTCACGCCGCGGCCGCCGGCCTGCCGGTGGGACCGGCCCCCGTGGACGCGGTCGTTCACCCGGGCCGGAGCACGGCACTGGCCGCCGCCGTGCTCGTTCCCGCCTCCGCCGTGGGCCCTCACCGTCACCGTCCCGCGCCGCTGACGGCACGATCCTGGCGCCCCAGACCCAGTCCACCGGCGGCTGACCACCCGGAAGGAGCTCCGAGACCGCCCCCCGAGCAACCGTGGAGGGTTGTGGGTGAGCTGAGTCCAGCTCTTGCTGGGGTGGCGAGGCCGGTGCCCGCAACGCACGAAGCTCCCGTGCCGCTGAGTGAGGTGTTCGACGTCTCAACTCATCAGCTCGGGAGCCTCGTTGCGGACACGGCACCGGGGCTGCTGAAGGTACCGCGGGAGACGGGTCGGGTCGGGTCGGATCAGCGAACGGTGAGGACCACTTTGCCGGTGATCCGGCCGGTGTCACCGAGCGCATGGGCCTTCGCGGCCTGCTCCAGGGGGAAGGACGCCTCGATGACCGGACGCAGGGCGCCGGTCCTGACCAGCTCCGCCACCGCGAGCATCCCCGCCTGATCCGCCTCGACCAGCATCAGTTGGTGACGTACGCCGAGTGCGGCGGCTTCCTCCGTCAAGGTGCGGGTGTTCGAGAGCACCAGGGAGACGAGGACGCCGCCCTTGCGGAGCGTCCGCAGGGAACGGGCCGCGTAGTCGCCGCCGATGAGGTCCATGACCACGTCGACCTTTTCGGTGGCGTTCTCGAAGTCCTCGGTGCGGTAGTCCACGATCTCGTCGGCGCCGAGCTCGCGGAGCAGGTCGTGCTTGGCCGCGCTGGCGGTGCCGACCACGTGGGCGCCCAGGGACTTGGCGATCTGGACCGCGATGTGGCCCACGCCGCCGGCAGCCGCGTGGATCAGGACGCGCTGGCCGGCCCGGACATCGGCCGTGTCCACCAGGGCCTGGCGGGCGGTCAGCGCGGCGAGCGGGAGCGCGGCGGCCTGGACGTGGTCGAGTTCGGCGGGCTTCCGCACCAGAGCGCGGGCGGGAGCGGTGACGTACTCGGCGAAGGCTCCGTGGCCGTGGGGGTAGGGCAGCATGCCGAAGACCTCGTCACCGGCCTTGTGCAGGGAGACGCCGGCACCGACCGCCTCGACGACACCGGACACGTCCCAGCCCAGGACCAGGGGAAGCCGTCCGATGAAACCGGGAAACTGCCGGTGCTTCCAGTCACTTGAGTTCATGCCCGCCGCATGGACCCTCACCAGGACCTCGGACGGTCCGGGGACGGGCCGGTCGATCCGGACTTCCCTCAGCAGGTCGGGGCCGCCCAGTTCGTCCTGGCTGATCGCCCGCATCGTCGCCTCCGTCATACGCCCACCCTTCCGCTCCGTCCGCCCGGCCCGACAGCCGCCCGGCGGTCACCAATTGAGAGTTCCAGCCACGTGCCGTGCGTCGAGCGGCGCCGCCACTCTCCCGGCGACCCCGGCACCCCCGCCGATCCCGAGCGACCCTGGGTGCCCCCGACGGCCCCGGCGATCCCGGGTGCCCCCGCCACCGGCACCGCCCCCGGGCCACCCGTCAGGGCTTCGCCGCCGACCCGATCTCCAACGTCCTGTGGCCCAGTTGGCGCATCAGGTCAGCCATGTCGAACCACGCCGAGCGCTCGATCACCTTCTCGCCGCGGAACCGGTCGATCCCGACGGCGGCGAAGGTGGCCGTGCGGCCGCTCGGCGGCAGCCCACGGAAGGGGCCGAGTTGGGTGCCCTCGCAGACGACCCGGGTCACCACGACATCGCCTTCCGAGATCTGCTCCTGCACCAGGTCCTTGATGTCCGGGAACGCCGTACGGAAGGCGCGGACCCAGATCCGGACGCCCTCGGGGCCGCGCAGGTCGAACTGCGGCCAGTGGAAATCCTCGTCGAACAGTTCGTCCGCAAGGTGTAGTTCGCCGCGCGTGATGATGTTCTCGAAAAGCATCGCGATGCGCTGCTTTCGGGCTTCCGCGGATGTCCCGGAAGGGACCGCCATGACGTGACTCCTCTCGGTCGCCGGTGGTACCCAGTCATAGAACAATCCACCCCGCACGGCCAAGAGCAGCCAATGCGGAAGATACGAGTTGGGCAAGTCCGACAACTCGCCGGCACATGTCGAAGAGGCGTTGCGACCGCACGGTGCAACAGTGACACTGGAGCCAGGCCGCACCCGGGAAACAGGAAACAGGGAGACGTCGAATGACCGGTGGTCACCTGAACAACGTCGGGAATGTTGACCGGTTCTTGGAGAGACTGCGGTCCTTCGAAGCGAACGAAGCCCTGATCTCCGACAATCGCCGTTTCCGTTACGGTGAATTGCTGGAGGCCGTCCGGGACTGGCAGCAGTACCTGGATTCCCAGGCGGTGGGTCCGGGGTCCGTGGTCAGCCTGGAGGGCGGCTACTCCCCCGGCAGCTGTGCCGCGTTGCTCGCCCTGATCGGGCGCGGCGCGATCGTCGTCCCGCTGGGGAGGCTGCCGGAAGCCAGACGCGCGGAGTTCCTCGACGCCGCCCAGGTGGAGGTCACCCTCGACGTGGGCGCCGACGGCGGACGGCGCGGCGCGTCCACGGGGCGTACCGCCGACCACGAGTTGTACCGCCGGCTACGGCTGGCCGGCCTGCCCGGGCTGGTGCTGTTCAGCTCGGGCACCACCGGGCGCAGCAAGGCGTCCGTGCTGGACTTCGACAAGGTGCTGGGGCGCTACCGGGCCCTGCGCAAACCCCTGCGCATCCTTTCCTTCCTCAGTCTCGACCACATCGGCGGGATCAACACCCTGCTGCACACGCTCAGCCAGGGCGGCACGGTGGTCACCGTGTCGGAGCGCACGCCGGACACGGTCTTCGCCGCGATCGCCGGGCACCGCGTCCAAGTGCTGCCGACCACCCCGACGTTCCTCAGCATGGCGCTGCTCTCCGGCGCGGCGGCCCGCCACGACACGTCGTCCCTGGAACTCGTCACGTACGGCACCGAGCCGATGCCCCAGCGGACGCTGCGGCACCTCGGGGACGCATTGCCGACGGTCCGGTTCAAGCAGACGTACGGCCTGTCCGAACTGGGCATCCTGCCCACTCGGTCCAAGAGCAACGACACGGTCTGGCTCAAGCTCGGCGGCGAGGGATTCGAATACAAGATCATCAACGATATCCTCTGGGTGCGTTCCGAGATGGCGATGCTCGGCTATCTCAACGCGCCGACACGGTTCGACGACGAGGGATATTTCGACACGCAGGATGTCGTCGAGGTGGAAGGCGACTACATCCGGATACTCGGCCGCCGTTCCGAGATGATCAATGTGGGCGGCGAGAAGGTCTACCCCGCCGAAGTGGAAAGCGTGTTGCTGGATCTCGAAAACGTGGCGGATGCCACGGTGTCCGGAATTCCCAGCCCGGTGACCGGAATGGCGGTGAAAGCGGTCGTGCGGCTGATAGCCGACGAGTCGGGTGAAAGCGTGGAACGCAGGCTGAGGAAGGCGTGCCGGCAGCGGCTCGAACCCTTCAAGGTTCCGGCGGTCGTGGAGGTGTCGGGAGACCCGCAGCACAATGACCGCTTCAAGAAGATGCGCGGGCTGTCGTGAGCGCCGCGGCCGCGCAACCGCGCACGGCGGTGGTGAGCGGCGGCAGCCGCGGGCTCGGCAGGAAGCTGGTGGAGAGGCTGCTGGCCGACGGTTGGCGCGTCGCGACCTTCAGCCGGAAGGCGAACGGTTTCATCGAGGAGCAGCGGGCAGCGCACCCCGACACGTTCTTCTGGCAGTCCACCGACGTGCTGGAACCCGGTGCGACACGCGAGTTCACCGACGCCGTCGACGCGCGGTTCGGCCGGATCGGCCTGCTGGTCAACAACGCGGGGGTGTTGCACCAGGGGCTCCTGCTGACCATGCCGCCGGCCCAGGTCAGGGAGTCGCTGACGGCGAACCTGCTGGCCCCGGTCGAGCTCACGCAGGCCTGCGTGCGGTCGATGAGCCGGACCGGCGAGGGCGTGGTCGTGAACGTCTCGTCCATCAACGCGGTCCGCGGCTACCGCGGGGTCGCCACCTACGCCGCCGCCAAGGCGGGCATGGAGGGGTTCAGCCGGAGCCTGGCCCGGGAGCTCGGCCCGATGGGCATCCGGGTCTGCACGGTCACTCCGGGCTACTTCGACTCGGACATGACCGCCGGCGTCACCGACCGCAACCGCGAGCGGATACAGCGGCGGACTCCGCTGGGCCGGCTCGGCACGGCCGAGGAAGTGGTGGACGCGGTCCTCTTCCTGGCCTCTCCGGCCGCCGCGTTCATCACCGGACAGTCCCTTGTCATCGACGGAGGCATCTCATGTTGACCCGTGAAGAGCTGACGAGCGTGATACGCGAGAGGATCGGCATGATCCTCCTGGACGACCTCGACGACCTCGGCGAGTTCGACCAGCACGACGACCTCGACGGCGCCCCGGGCACGGGTGCCGCTGCCTACCGCGGCACCGACAACCTCGTCGACATCGGCCTGAACTCCCTGATGCTGGCGCGGCTGGTCATCCAGCTCGCCGCGGAGTTCGGCGGCGATCCCTTCTCCGACGGGAGCGCCACCCTGGCGGACGCGCACACGGTGGACGAGCTGGTCACCGTCTACGAACGCGCCCTGCGCAGCGGCTCGGAGCAGCCGGCATGACGGTGACCGCCCCCCATCTGCGTCTCGACTCGATCGACGAGTACCTCGGCCCGGCGGAGCGGCGCTTCTTCGGGACCGGCTACCGCCGCGCGTCTCATCACGTCAGTGAGGTGCGCGTCCTCCCGGACGGCGGGGCGGACCAGGTCGTCACCGCGCGGGTCACCATCGGGTATCCCGGCGACTGGTCCAGAAAGAAGGACGAGATCGATGTGCCGCCGCACGTCAGCAGCATCGACACTCTCGTCCTGGGCCTCCAACTGGCCGAGGCCCACCTGGCGCACGGCTACCGGCTCGGCCCGGAGCAGCGGCGCGCCGCCCGGCTGCGCCGGATCACGCTCATCGCCGGCGGGACGCCGCAGGAGGAGCTCGCCGACCTGCCGGCGAGCGCGCGGCTCCGCGGCACCAGGCCGCTGCCGGAGGCGCCGGGCGCCCGCGTCTCGGTGTACGAGTGCCGCATCGGTGTGATGCGGGCGCGGTACGAGATCGCCCACGCGGCCCCGGCCGGCTCCGGCCGGCCGACCGGGTTCCCGCGGCTCGAGGACGCGCTGGGTCCGGCCGGGACGCGGTACTACGGCGCGGGGTTCGCCCTGCGTGGGCAGCGGTTGGCCGATGTCACGGTGGACACCGCGCAGTTGTCCGCGCATGCCTCGGTGCTCATGGAGCAGCCGGGGGCGATGCCGGACGGCGTCGAGGGCGCGACGACTCCGGTGTTCTCCCCGGTCGACTGCTTCGTCTCCTGCCTGCAACTCGCGCAGGTGCTGATGTACGAGATGGACGGCATCCGGCGCAGCGACAGCAACACCCTCTGGATGCTGCGGACTTCGCTGGACACCACCCGCCCGCGGGTCCCGGTGGAGTCCGGATCGCGGTATCCGGTGCGGACCGAGGTGACCGCGTCCCATCTCCTGCCGCTGCGCGGCAGGTCCTGGCGGAACACCGAGATCTCCGGCGAGCTGGCCGGCATCCGTCTGCGCTGCTCGCTCGCCCACGCTCTGCCCGAGAAGACCGAAACGACCGACGCCCCCGCCAGAACGCCGTAAGGAGCCGAGACCTTGAAGCTGGCAGTTTCCGGTACCTACTCGTCCGGCAAGACCCTGACCGTCATGACCCTGGCGCACTACACCGGCATCCCGCGCACGCTCGCCGCCACGATCCGGGAGATCATGCCCCTCGCCGTTCCCGGGAAGACGCTCTCCCAGGTCACCCCGGCGGAATACCTGCAGCTCGCGATGCGCCGGCACGTCGGGCGCGCGGTGGCGGAGTCCCGATTCCCCGACGGGTTCCTCTCCGACGGCTCGTCGCTGCAGGAGTGGATCTACGCGGCCACCCGTCTGGCGTACGGGATGGACCCCTCCTCCACCAGCCACCTGGAGCGGATACCGAGGGAGGAACTGACCCCGGAGATGCGCTTCTTCGAAGCGGTGGTCGCCCAGTACGGGCACGCGTTCAAGCAGCACGTGAAGGCGACGTTCGACTCCTTCGTCCACCTCGCCAACGAACTCCCGCTGAGCGCCGACGGTCACCGGCCGATGAACTCCGCCTTCCGGGACGAGTGCGACGCGATGCTGCTCGGCACGCTCGACGAGTTGCGTATCCCGTACCACGTGATCAGCGGTTCCTTCTCCGAACGGCTGGGCAGGATCGTCGACTTGTTCGGCTTTCCGGTGGTCATGCCGGTCGACGAGGCCATCGCTCTCGGCCGGCGGGAGTACGCACGGATCGACAAGCGGATGGAGGCCGACCGCGCCGCGGCCGCCGCCTGACCTGACCTGCCGCCCGCGGCCCACCGACCCCGCGTGCGGAACACGATCAACCCATGGCAATCCGCACATGACCACCAGAAGGAGAACCGACACCATGCCTGTCGACACCGGGCTCCAGCACTCCGGCGAGTTCACCCGCGTGGACTCGGCGAAGGACTCGAACTGGTTCATCCGCTTCATGGACCTGGCCAACGCGCTGCCCGAGTACGGGGCGGTGCGGCGCACCCTGGCCGAGGGGCTGGGACCGCTCACGGGCAGGCACATCCTCGACGTCGGGTGCGGCACGGGGGACGACGCCCGCGAGCTGGCCGCGCTGGTCGGCCCCGAGGGCCGGGTGACCGGCGTCGACCTGAGCGAGGCGATGGTCGGCGAGGCGCGCGGGCGCAGCGCGGGCTCGCCGCTGCCGGCCGAGTTCGCGGTCGGGGACATCCGGCGGCTCGACTTCGCGGACGGGTCCTTCGACGGGGTGCGGGTCAAGCTCGTCCGGCAGCACTGCCCCGACCTGGACGAGGCCGACCACGAGGTGCTGCGGGTGACGCGCAGGGGCGGGCGGATCGCGGTCTTCGACTACGACTTCGACACCCTGACCGTGGACCACCCGGACCGCGAGGCGACCCGGACCGCCGTACACGCCTTCTGCGACAACCACCGGCACGGCTGGAACGCCCGCTCGCTGGAGAACCGCTTCCTCGATCTGGGTGTGACCGGGGTGACCCTGACTCCGCACACCGTGCGGATGTCGTACGCCTTCTTCCAGGCCTCGCTCGGCGAGTTCGTGAACACCACGGTCGCATCGGGCGGCCTGGCCTGGACGCCCGAGGAGTTGGCCGCCTGGTGGCAGCCGCTGGAAGAGGCCGAGAAGCGGGGCAGGTTCTTCGCCTCGATCAGCGGCTTCGCCCTCTCCGGCACCCGTTGAGGCGGTCGAGGCGCTGAATCGGGCCCGTCTCCCGCGGGCCCCGTCTCCCAGGGGCGCGGCTTCAGCGCCTCGGGCCTCAGCGCCTCGGGCCCCGGGCCTCGCCGCCCGCAGGCTCCGCCCCAGGCCCTACGGTTCCTCCGCCACCAGGATCAGCTCGCGCAGCAGCGCGCCCAGCCGCTCCCGCTTCGTGGCCGAGATCCCGTCGAAGAGCTCGGCCGTGGCCTTCGCGTGCGCCTGCACGCCCCGCTCGGCCAGTTCCCTGCCCTCGTCGGTGAGAGCGACCAGCAGGGAGCGGCGATCGTTCGGGGCGAGCCGGCGGGTGATCAGTCCGCGGTCCTCAAGGCGCCCGAGCCGCTTGGTGAGACCGGGGCCGGAGATGAGCAGCCAGTGGCTCAGCTCGGTCGGCGTCGTCTCCCCGGCGGGTCCGCTGCGCAGCAAGGTGGCCAGCACGTCGAACTCGCCGCGGTCCATGCCGAGCGGAGCCAGGCACGCGGTGGCGAGGTCCTCCAGGACGCGCGCCATCCGCGTGATGCGTTTGGAGACGGCCATCTGCTCCAACGGGAGGTCATGGGTCCGCCATGACCACTGCCCCAGCATCCTGTCGATGGAGTCCTGTCGGTCCATGAGGCAATCGTACCCGACCGCAAAGCCGGGGAATAATTTTCCAGCTAATACATATCCAGCTAAGCAAACTGCTAGGGTCGTGCCTATGACTAGCCAGGACTTGAGCCGGCCTGTGCCCCGCACCCGCGAGGCGACGTCGGAGCCCGTCGGCCGCAGCAGCCTCGCGGTTGCCTTCATCACGCTTCTCGTCATCGGCACCGACCTGTTCGTGGTCTCGCCCCTGCTGCCGGACATCGCGCACCAGTACCACGTCTCCGCGTCCGTGGCCGGGGTCACCGTCACCACGTTCTCGCTCGCGTACATGATCGGCGCTCCGATCATCGGCACCCTCGCCGACCGGGTCGGCCGCCGGACCGTCCTCATCGGCGGCCTGACCGTCTTCGGCCTCGCCAACGCCCTGACCGGCCTGTCGCCGTGGTTCGGCATGCTGCTGGCCGCCCGGGTGCTCGCGGGTCTGTCGGCCGCCGCCGTCACGCCCTCCGTGCAGACCCTGGTCGGCCTGGCCGCTCCGCCCGAACGCCGCGCCGGCTGGCTGGCCGTCGCCGCGTCGGGCTTCCTCATCTCGCTCGCCACCGGCGCCCCCACCGGCACCGCCGTCGCCTCGCTGCTGAGCTGGCGGGAGACCTTCTTCGGGATCGGCGGGGTGACCCTCGTCCTCGTGGTGGTCAACCTGTTCTCCTGGCGCAGCGTGGCGCCGGGCGGCGCTCCGGGCGCCGGCCGCGCCCCCGCGGCCGGCCCGCGCAGCAGCGCCGTCACCAAGGCCCGGGCGGTCTCCGTCACCGGGCTGTGGGCCTTCGCCGTCTACAGCCTCTACACCTACGTCGGCACCGCGCTGACCGACAACGCCCACCTGTCGACCGGCATGGTCGCCGTCGCGCTGGTCATCTACGGAGTCGGCGCCGTCGCGGGGAGCCTGAGCGGAGGCCGGCTCGCCGACCGCTACGGTGCGACGCGGGTCGTCACCGGCAGCCTGGTGGGCCTGTCGGTGCTCGAAGTGCTCCTGGTCCTGGCCTTCCACGCCCCGACCGCGGTACTGCTCCTGGTCCTGGGCCTGTTCGCGCTCAGTGCCTTCCCCTGCCTGCCCGCCTTCCAGTCCCAACTGATGCACACCTTCGGGAGCGAGATCGGCTCGGTCATGGCGTGGAACAGCAGCTTCATGTACCTGGGCACCTCGCTCGGGTCCGCGGCGGGCGGCGTGCTGCTCTCCTCGGCCGGATTCTCCTGGATCGCCCCCGTGGCCGCCGCCGTGGGCCTGTTCGGCGCACTCGTCCACGCACGGTGGGCCCTGCCCGTCGCCCGGCCGGCCTGAATCGGCCCGCCCCGTCGAGACCGCAGGAGGCAATGACCCATGACGCCCCATCCGTTCACGGAGTCGACCGAGGTGGTTCTGGAGGTGAACGGGACGACGCACCGGCTCTCGGTGCCCGCCCGGATGACCCTGCTGGACGCTCTGCGCGACCTCCTCGGGCTCACCGGCACCAAGAAGGGCTGCGACCGCGGCGAGTGCGGTGCCTGCACCGTGCACGTCGAGGGGCAGCGGATCAACTCCTGCCTCGCCCTGGCGGCACAGCACGACGGACGGTCCGTCACCACCGTCGAGGGGCTGGGCGGCCGGACCGGCGAGCACCCCGTGCAGCAGGAGTTCGTCGCACACGACGCCCTGCAGTGCGGCTTCTGCACGCCCGGCCAGATCATGTCGGCCACGGCCTGCATCCGCGAGGGCCACGCCGATTCGCCGGAGGAGATCCGGGAGTGGATGAGCGGCAACATCTGCCGCTGCGCCGCCTACCCGCAGATCGTGTCCGCGGTGGCGGCCGCACGGGCCCGGACGGAGCGCGCCGGTGCCTGAACCCGGATACCTGCGGGTGGCGGACACCGCCGCCGCGCTTGCCGCACTGACGCGATACGGCCCCTCCGCCCGGCTCCTCGCCGGAGGTACCGACCTGGTCAACCTGATCAAGGAGGGGATCGAGCGGCCGGACGTCCTGGTCGACATCGGCCGGCTGCCGCTGGACACCGTCCGGGCGGACGGGGACGGCCTGTGGATCGGCGCTCTCACCACGATGAGCGCCGCGGCCGGACACCCGGCGCTGCGCTCCGGATATCCCGCCGTCGCCGAGGCGCTGGAACTGTCCGCCTCCCCGCAGATCCGCAACGCGGCGACGATCGGCGGCAACCTGCTCCAGCGCACCCGCTGCCCGTACTTCCGGGCGGAGACGAAGCTGCCGTGCAACAAGCGACAGCCGGGTTCGGGCTGCGCGGCGAGCGCCGGCCACGACCGGACCCTGGCGGTGATCGGTGGGAGCGACGCCTGCCGGGCCTGCCACCCCTCCGACCTCGCCGTGGCGCTGGTTGCCCTGGACGCGGAGCTCACCACCGAATCCCCGCGGGGCGGCCGCACCCTGCCGCTGGCGCGGCTCTACCTCCTGCCGGGCGACGCCCCGGAACGGGAGACCGTACTGGAACCCGACGAGATCATCGTCGCCGTCAGGGTGCCGTCCTCCCCCGCCGCCGCGCGCTCCGGCTACCTCAAGGTGCGGGAGCGCGCCTCGTACGAGTTCGCCCTCGTCTCGGCGGCCGTCGCCGTGGAGACGGACGGGGCGCTGATCCGCGACGTCCGGATAGCCCTCGGCGGAGTCGCCCCCCGGCCCTGGCGGCTGTACGAGGTCGAACGACGCCTGGTGGGAAGGGAGTTGACCGAGCCGGTGGTGCGGGAAGCGCTGGCGTCGGCGCTGGACGAGGCCCGCCCGCTGAAGAGCAACGGTTTCAAGATCGAGCTGGCCCGGCGCTCGACCCGCCGGGCACTGCTGGAACTCCGGGACAGAGGGGTGGTCCGCACGTGAGCACCGAAGTCACCCGCACGGACGCCTTGGCGAAGGTCACCGGTCAGGCGAAGTTCGCGGCCGACCAGGCGGTCGAGCCGCTGCGGCACGCGTTCCTCGTCACCGCCACCGTGCCGAGCGGCCGGATCTCCTCGCTCGCGACGGAGGCGGCGGAGCGCTCACCGGGTGTGGTGGCCGTGCTCACGCACCTCAACGCGCCCCGGTTGTCGCCGCCCCAGGGGCTGTACATGCACCGGCTGCTCCCGTTGCAGGACGACGAGGTGCACTACGAGGGCCAGCCGGTGGCCGTGGTGGTCGCCGAGCGTCCCGAGCAGGCGAAGGCGGCAGCGGAGGAGCTGCGCGTCGGCTACCTTCGCGAGTCCGTCCCGACGGTGCTGGACGACGCTCTCGGCGAGGCATGGCGGCCCACTCCCATCCCGCGCTGGGGCCCCGCGGACACCGCCGTGGGGGATGTCGCCGCGGGCCTGGAAGCCGCCGACGTCGTCCTCGAACGCCACTACCGGACGGCCAACCGGCACCACAACGCGCTGGAGCCGGCCGCCACGACCGCCCACTGGGACGAGAAGGCCGGGCTCACCCTGTACGACGCAACGCAGGGCGTCGCCAACGTCCGCACCGTCGTGGCCAGTGCCCTCGGCCTGGCACCGGAACTGGTCCGCGTGCTCTCCCCCTGGACCGGCGGCGGCTTCGGCAGCAAGGGCCACGTCTGGCCGCACCAGATCATCGCCGCCATGGCCGCCCGGGCAGTGGGCGGAGGGGTCCGGCTGGTGCTGACCCGTGCGCAGAGTTTCACCTCACACGGCTACCAGCCCGCCACCCGCCAGACCGTCACCTTGGGGGCCACCACGGACGGACGGCTGCTGGCGATCCGCCACGCCTCGGTCAACCAGACCGCGCGCTACGCCGAGTACCCCGAACTGGCCGCCACCGGCACCCGGACCGCGTACGCCTGTCCGGCGATCGAGACCACCCACCGGGTGGCACCGGTCGCCACCATCGTGCCGACCCCGATGCGAGCCCCGCACGAGGGCCCGGGCATGTTCGCCCTGGAGACCGCCATGGACGAACTCGCGGACGAACTCGACCTGGACCCGGTCGAGTTACGGCTGAGGAACTACGCGGAGACCGACCCGACCAGCGGCCGGCCGTTCAGCTCCAAGGAGCTGCGCGCCTGCTATCTGACCGGGGCCCGGGTCTTCGGCTGGAAGGACCGTCCGCCGCGCCCGCGCGCCCGGCGGGAGGGCCACGAGTACATCGGCTGGGGCATGGCCACCGCCCTGATGAACCAGTACGCCTTCCCCGCCTCGGCCCGGGTGGGTGTGGACCGCTCCGGGGCCGTACGGGTGGAGACGGGCAGCCAGGAGATAGGGACGGGCACGTACACCGTGCTCGGCCAGATCGCCGCGGAGACCCTCGGCTGCTCCCCGGACCAGGTCACCGTGATCCTGGGTGACAGCCGCCTGCCGGCCTCGGGGATGTCCGCCGGGTCCTCCACCACGCTCAGCGTGGGATCGGCGGTGCGTGCCGCGGCGGCCGACCTCCTGGAGCGGTTGGCCGCGATCGGCGGCGACCCGGGCGACCGCTCCGGACCGCCGTCCGGCGGGTCGCCCGAGGCCCGCTGGCGGCGGATGACCCGCGGCCTGGCGGGAAGCGGTACGAAGTGGCTGTGGGGCAGGGGCGAGTGGGCTCCGGAGGACAACGGCTCGTCCCCGCACACGTTCGGCGCGGTCTTCGCCGAGGTGGCGGTCGACGCCGAACTGGGGCTGACCCGAGTGCGCCGCGTGGCCGGCGCGTACAGCGCGGGCCGGATCATCAATCCGCTGACCGCCCGCAGCCAGATCATCGGCGGGATCGTGTGGGGCATCGGCCAGGCGCTGCTGGAGCAGTCGCACACGGATGCCGGACTCGGCCGGTTCGTCTCCAAGAACCTGGCCGGCTACCTCGTGCCGGTCCAGGCCGACGTTCCTGACGTGGAGGTGGAGTTCATCGAGGAGTACGACGCCTTGAGCGGCACGATCGGGGCGCGGGGCGTCGGTGAACTCGGGGCGGTCGGCGTGTCGGCGGCGATCGCCAACGCCGTCCACCACGCGACCGGCATCCGGGTCCGGCGACTGCCGATCGCCCCCGAAGCCCTCCTGGTTCCGGACGCGTGATCGTGACGGCCTTACCGGTGCCCTTGCGGAACCGCCACCGCGTCCGGCACCCGCGGGGCAGGCAGCGTCCGGCGCTCGGACCTGGCCAGGTGGCCGCGGTGCTCCGCCCCGCGGTGGGCGGTCGGGGGTTCCGGCTTCTCCAGGGCCGAGAACGCGAAGGCCGCCGACACCAGTGCCAGGTGCCGGTGCCAGCCGCCGAACGACCGTCCGCCGAAATCGTGGACGCCGAAGTCGCTGACGAGTCGTTCGACGTCCTGGCCGTGCCGACGCAGCACGGGCAGGGCCAGACCGAGGATGCGCAGGTCCCACGGGTCGATGTTCGTCACCCAGTGGCGCGCCGGGTCGTCGCGCTGGATCGGTTGCTGGGTCACGACCCTGATCGCCGAGTGCGCGGTGCCGCGATCGGCGAGCTGGACGACCGAACTGGTCACCCTCCCCGGAGTGGTGGCGATCTGGCCTTCCTCCGGAAGCGCCGACGCGTCGACGCAGACCAGGAACTCGATGTCCCGCTTGGCCAGTTCCCGGATCAGACACTCGGCCCGCGGCCACCCGGTGCAGTCCGCGACCACCGGGCGCCGGGGCGGACCGCCTCTGCGGATCGCCGCGTCCAGCAGATCGACGCCCGCCTCCCAGCCGTGCTCCAGGCGGTACTCCTCCGGCACCCCGGCGCCTTTGCGCAGCTCGCGGTCGACCATCCAGCGCCCGCGCAGCAGTATCCGCCAGTCGACGGGGACGCTGGAGCGCTGCGAGGAGAGGAAGAGCGCGACCCCCATCTGACCGTTGATCGTCCGGCCGGACCGCCGGACGAACCAGCGGCCGGCGCCCACCGACGCGTCACCGCGCTTCCGGATGAACACGCTGTCCAGCACCCACAGTTCCGGCGGCAGCCTGCTGGAGACCACCGGGGTACAGCGCCGCGCGACCGACTCCCACGACCAGGTGCTCTGGTTGATGAACTGCCGGAGCGACTGCACGTCGGAGAGCGAGGAGTGCGGACCCGCGATGTTGCGGATCGTCTTCTTGCCGGAAGCGGAAAGGATGCCTCGAAGATAGACATTCGCCCAACGCCGCTGATCGGCTCTCGCCAGGTCCGGGAAGATCTCTCTGGAGAAGGCCGAAAGCCTCTCTCCGTTCAGGAACACCGCGGATTCCGACCCACCCGAATTCAGGCTCATTTATCGCGATCCTCTCGGCGCTCCAGGCACCCGCGCGGATACGGGCGCTCTTGTGGGAACCTCAGCTGCTCCGAAATGTTCCGACCGTCGCGGCATGAGCCGTCCGGAACGACGGATTCCGCAAATCCCACCGCCGCCGAATCAGCGCGAACCCCCGCCACGCCCAAGCGCTTCAACCGACCCACGCAGGGGTTGAGCTGGGCAGAAGAGCCTCGCCAGGAGTACGAGCCTCCATCGCCTCTCCCCCTGACTGCACTCGTGAACCAAGCGTCACCCACTTGGCAGGGCCATATCAATAGGACTTTGGTCCTATGACATCCATGGCAGATGCCTTTTCGGCCAGAACCGGCCGGCGAGAAGCCGACAAGGCCCAGCCGAGGGAGAAGAACATCGTTGACGCACGCCTGTTCGTGCTGAAAAATGTCATCCGCTCATCGCTCCACCTGTAGATGGAATCTTTATCGATGCGCACAGCGAGGGACATGAAAATATGACTCGACAGGCCACCGACGATTCAACATCTCATGCCGGCGACCCGGCGCGGAGCGCGGCCGAGGAGGAGCTCTCCCCCCGGCAGACGGAGGTGCTGCGCCTCGTCGGCGGAGGGCTGAGCAATCGGCACATCTCCAGAGAACTGAACATCTCGGAGAAAACCGTCAAGAACCATCTCACCGCGATATTCCTCAAGACAGGACTGGGCGACCGCACCCAGGCCGCCATCTACGCCCTCCGCTCCATCCCCGCCGACGAGGAGATCGGGCGCGGAGCCAAGCGGGGCAACGGCTCCTCCACCGCGGCCGCCGGCCCCTGCCTGACTCCCCGGCAGACGGAGGTGCTGCACCTCGTCGGCGGAGGAATGAGCAATCGGCACATCTCCAGAGAACTGAACATCTCGGAGAAAACCGTCAAGAACCATCTCACCGCGATATTCCTCAAGACGGGGCTGGGCGACCGCACCCAGGCCGCCATCTACGCCCTCCGCTCCATGCCCCGGCGTCGACCGACGGCGCCCGGGCGCGCCGGCCAGGACGAGTTGGTCCCGCTCTGAGCGCCACCGGTCCGATCCGC
The DNA here is from genome assembly GCF_040702025.1 of Streptomyces sp. NPDC088194. Classification (NCBI taxonomy): domain Bacteria; kingdom Bacillati; phylum Actinomycetota; class Actinomycetes; order Kitasatosporales; family Streptomycetaceae; genus Streptomyces; species Streptomyces sp. NPDC088194. The sequence goes on from NZ_JBFBIV010000024.1 coordinate 88,396, forward strand.
ACGGCGGTCCGACCCGCACAGCGGTCCGACCCGCACCCCGAACCGGCCCGCACCGACACGAAAAGGAGGGTGAGCGGCCGTGCGCGACATCGCGGAGGAACTCGCCACGTGGTACGCGAGCGGACAGGCGTTCGCGGTCGCGAGTGTGGTCGGCGTCAGCGGCAGCGCCCCGCGCGAACCGGGCGCGGCGCTGGCGGTGAACGCCGAAGGCGACGTGGTCGGCAGCGTCTCCGGCGGATGCGTGGAAGGCGCCGTGTACGAGTCGTGCCGCGAGGCGATCGCCTCGAACCGCCCCGCGCTGGAACGCTACGGCTACAGCGATGAGGACGCCTTCGCCGTGGGCCTGAGCTGCGGCGGCACCATCGAGGTCTTCGTCCAGCCGGTGCTGCCGGACCCGGTCACGCCGGACATCCGAAACCGAGCCGCCTGCGGCCACGGTGCGGACGGCCGCCATCTCCCGCAGGCCCGGCCCCCCGTCGCGAGTGGCCTCGCCGCGGCCCTGACCGCCATCATCGGCGGCGTACCGGTGGCGGTGGCCCGGGTCATCCGGGCACCTGACGGGCTGTCGGATCTCCTGGGCAGAACGGTCGTCGTCGGCGCCGGACCGGACAGCGGTGTCTCCGACGCGCTGGGCGCCGCCGTCGCCGCGCAGGCCCGGGCGATGCTCGACGCCGGACGCACCGGCCGCCTGGTGAGGGCACCCGACGGGCTCCCCTGCGAGCCCCATGACGAGGCGAGCGGCATCACGTTCTTCGTGGAGTCCTACGCGCCCGCGCCACGCATGCTCGTCTTCGGGGCCATCGACTTCGCCGCCGCGGTGGCCGGGATCGGGGCGTTTCTCGGCTTTCACGTCACGGTTTGCGACGCGCGTCCGACCTTCGTCACCGCCCGGCGCTTTCCGGCGGCCGATCAGGTGGTGGCCGACTGGCCGCACCGCTACCTCGACGCGGAGTACGCCGCCGGGCGCCTGGACAGCCGCACCGTCGTCTGCGTCCTGACGCACGACACGAGGTTCGACGTCCCGCTGCTGACCAGGGCGCTGCGCCTTCCACTGGGCTACGTCGGCGCGATCGGCTCCCGCCGTACGCACCGCCACCGCCTCGACCGGTTGCGGGAAGCGGGCCTCGGCGACACCGAACTCGCCCACCTGCGCTCGCCGATCGGCCTCGACCTGGGCGCGCGCACTCCGGAGGAGACCGCCGTCGCCGTCGCCGCCGAGATCGTCGCCCACCGCCGCGGCGGCGGGTGCCTTCCGTTGAGCGCCACCGACACCCCGATCCACCACGAGCCGTCGCGGCACACGATCCCCACGCCCGAACGGGCAGCGCGACAGACCTCCAGCGCATTCGCGTGGTAATAGCCGGACAATACCGACCCGTCCGCTCGCGGCCATTTGCGTCGATTCAGCACGATGACATAGCGGTGACGCCGGCGCGGGCGAAGTCGCCGACCCCGGCCGCCGACTCCGCGGCCGCGAATCAAGCCGCCGGAATACGGAAGGAAAAATTCCGAATGCAATTGCATCCACGCACGGATGATCATTGGTCGATTGCACAGAAAGAAACCCATGATATTGCAAAAACCGCAGTTCAGCGCACCAGGTGTCGTTTGACCGAGCATCGCTCTCCAAAACGGCGAACCGCGGCAGCCTTGACAACACGGTGGTCAAGCAACAGGCTATAGAAGGCATAGCCAGCATTCGACCGGTCAAATCGCTGCGCAGATTTTCGCCACTCAACAAGACGGAAATCTGCCGCCAGGACGAAAGGTTGAGATCATGGTAGCTCCTGTTGCTGAGGGAACTCAGACAACTTCCGCAGGAATCGTCTTCGATGCGCTCATCGGGCGCCTCAGCTACGACGAGGAATTCGCAAACGCGCTCACCGCGAACCCTGGCGACATGCTCGACCTCGCCGGCCTGCACCTCGACAAGTCGAGCGTCGAACTGTTCATCAAGAGCGACCCGCAGCGCTTCGACCTCATCTGCGACCGACTCGCGGAACTGGTTCACCCCGACGTGATCGTCGCGGTGTCGGCGCCTACCTGCGACTGAGCGACTAGGGCGCCCGGCCGAATTTCTTTTGGCCGGGCGCTTTCGGCCGCTTGGCCCTTCCTTGACCAGGTGTCCGATCTGCCCGCTGCTCCAGTGACTGCTTTGAGGAGGACGTCATCGTGGCGCGCATTGCTCTAGTAAACCTTGCCAGTATGCCGATGCCCGGGAACGAGCCCATCTTCCCTATCGGCGCGCGCTGCCTGCAGTCCGCGCTCGAACTGGCCGGACACGAAACCCTCCTGGTGGACTTCGTCGAGACACCGCGGGCCTTCGACGATCTGTCCTGGGCCTCGCAGCACTGGGACGTCATCGGCTTCTCGATCCGGAACATCGACCCCATCGACCTGGCCCGCGAAGGCTTCGTCCGCTACTACCAGCAGTTCATCCAGCGGGTCCGCGAGGCGGTGGGCTCGGCGGCGCCGGTCATGGTCGCGGGCGGGCCCGGCTACAGCCTGTTCGGCAGCGCCCTGCTCAAAAGGCTCGGGCTGGATGTCGGCGTGGTGGGCCCGGGCGAGACGGCCATGCTGGACATCGCCACCGATCCGGAGAAGTACCGGGGCTCAGGACGCAACCTCACCGGCGGACGTTACGAAGGCTTCCTGACCGACCGCCTCGATCATCCGGCCGCCCTCCTCCAGGCCTACGCCGGCTCCTCCACCGCCATGATCGGGATCGAGACGAAACGCAAGACCTGCTACCAGGAATGCGTGTACTGCCCGTACGCCCACATCAGCGGTGACAATCTCGGCGACCTCAAGCCCATCTCCCTGATCGAGCACGAGATCCGCGGGATATACGAGGCGGGCGTGCGCCGGATCTTCTTCACCGACGCCATATTCAACAGCGAGATCCGATTCGCCAAGCAAGTGGTCGCCCTGCTCGCCGACCTCAAACTGCCCGGCCTCACCTGGACCGGATACTTCGCACCGCGGCCGTTCGACGACGAATTCGCCGAGCTGGTCGCCGCCAGCAACGTCGAATCGGTCCTGATCTCCCCGGACAGCCTGGACGTCGCCATGATGGGGCGACTGGGCAAGCGTTTCGACACCCGGCACGTCACCCGGTTCATCGAGCGCTGCCGCGCACACGACCTCAAGACCCGCGTCAATCTGGTCTTCGGCGGTCCCGGCGAGACCGAGGAAACGGTCCGCGCATCGGCCGAATACGTGAACGCGCACCTGCGCACCGGGGAGCCGGTGCTGAACATCGGTTTCCGGGTCCTTCCGGCCACCGCTCTGGCCCGCCAGGTCGGAATTCCGGACGACGACCTCGTCGAACCGACTTTCTACCCGCTGGACCCCGACCTGTTCGGCTGGGTGATCAAGTACTTCGACGGCCAGTTCCTTCCCAACGAACGGCTGTTGCACATCATGGTCGGCAACATCGCCAGCAAGAAGATGACCAAGGTTCCCTATCCCGAGGAATCGGCCGAAATCGCGCCGACCGGATTCCCCTATCTGGCACTGACCCGGAGGCCCGCGGATGCTTGATACCGCGTCCGGGTCCGCGCTTCCACGGTCGCCGGAGGATGTGCAGGTCCTCGGCCCCGCCGACCTGCGGGACGTTGCCGACCTGGTGGCCGGGCACCGATTCACCGACGCGATCCTCCACGCGGAACTGTCCGACCACGACCGCTACCGGTGGATGGGACGACGCCGGCCCGACGGCAGCCTTGCCGCGGTGCATCGTTCACTGCGCTGGGGCGACTACCTGTTCCTCAAGGGCGTCTTCGTCCATCCCGAGGCCCGCGGCGGCGACCACGCCCTGCGTCTTGCGTTCGCGCTGCGCCGCCTGGCACAACAAGCAGGACTGCGCGGGATCGCCGCCTGGGTCTCCGAAGGCAGCCCGGCCCAACTCGTGCTTGCCGAGCGCTTGCGACTGCGGCGGGCCGGCGACCCGCTCCACCTGTTCGCGCTGCCCTTCGCGGCCCTGCCGGAAGGCGAAATGACCGGGGACAGCCCGCCGTCACGCTCCTTTGCGCTCGGGCGGATCGAGGACCTGCTTTCCCCCGACCGCGTCAAAGGGCCGGGGGAGGCTCTGGTGCCGGATCTGCTGCCCGTCCCGCCCTTGGCCGGCGGCCCCCCGATCGCCGGCCGGCGGGCGGTTCTCGACCGGGACCGCCTGCTCCTCGGTGCGCTTCCCTGCGCGGCGGTGAGTGACGTCGCGGCTCTCCTGGCGGAACTCGCGCCGTTCGCCGCCGTATGGGAAATGCCGGAGATCGAGATTCCGGTGCCGCTTTCGGCCATCACCCTCATGTTGTGGCTGGGCGGTCGCAAAGGCCGGCGGGTGAGCGGTCGGCCGGTCCACGTCGGCCGATACGAATTCTGACCTCAGAAGGGACAAGCGATGGGAACACAGGCTCCCGAAGCCGCTCAGCGAGGCGCCCAGGACGGATCGAAAGCGGTCGCCGAACTCCTTGACGACTACCCCGCCGTACGCGACGGCCAGTGGCTGTATCTCGTCATACCGAGGTCCATGCACGCCATCCGTGTCCCGGCCGACCAGGAGGCGGCCGCGCCATGGCGTCAGGTCCTGGCCGACTACCCCTCCCTGCGGGACTCCCGGCTCTACAGGCGTCAACCCGACCCCTGGGGCGTCACCCTGGTGGTCGGCCACCGGTGCAACCTCAGCTGCGTGTACTGCTTCAGCGAAGTGGGCCACAGCACCGCGAGTCTGGAAGCGGACCGCATGCTGGCCATCGTCGACCACACCCTGGAGCGTCGACCCGGTCCGCAGAACAAGCTGTTCGGGGTCAACTTCTTCGGTGGGGAACCCACCCTGGCCATCAGCGACATCGAGAAGGTGGTCGAGCACACCGAACGGGCGTGCGCGGCCAAGAACGTCACTCCCTACTTCACGATGGTCACCAACGGCACCGCGCCCCTCCCGGTGCTCCAGTACCTGGTGGACCACCGTTTCACGCTGACCGTGTCGATGGACGCGGCGCCGGAACGCCAGGGCGAGCAGCGGATCTACGGCAAGCGCCACAACGTCGGCCAGACCATGGACACCATCAGGTTCCTCGCGGAGGCCGGTGTCCCCTACCGCGTGCGGTCCACGGTCACCGGCGAGACCGTGCACCACATGGGAGAGACGGTAGGGTTCTTCGCCGACCTCGGCGCCAACTTCGTCCACTTCGAGCCGGTCGGACCGGTCGGGACCACGACGCCGGGACGGCTGTCCCGCTACTCCGAACCCTCGGCCGAGGACTACGCGGAGAACCTGCTGCGCGCCATGGACGTCGCTCGGGGCATCGACGCCAGCGTCTTCAGTTACGCCTTCCAGCACCTGCTGTCCAGCCCGCCCCGCTCCTACTGCGGACCGATGAGCAGCGGGGACTCCTACCACGTGCTCAACGCCACCGGCGAGCTGATCATGTGCCCCGAGATGCAGGACCCCGCCCGCAACAAGCAGTACGGCCACAACGTCGGGCAGGCCACCGACCGCAACGTGGTTTTCGTGGACCTGCTGCGCAAGGACCAGATCGGGCAGGCGGCGCTGCCGTCCCAGCATCAGTCCTGCCAGACCTGCTACGCGCGCGACATCTGCGACAGCGGGTGCCCGTCACGCAACATCCAGGCCACCGGCAGCCTCACCAAGCTGGACCGGTACTCCTGCGCCGTCGCCAAGCGGGTGTGCGCGGACGTCCTGCGCCGCCTGGCGGTCGAGACCTTCCGTTCCGTGGAGCCGAGCGCGGAGCCGCTGGTGAAACCCATCGCGCTGCCCCGGGAGCTCTGCTCCGTGCCGCTGGTGGGCAGCGCGATCGGCATCCTGCAACGGGCCAGGGTCGTGTTCGCCCTGACCGGAGAGCGCCTCGACCCGGCCGTCGACACCGAGATCGCCCGGCTCACCCGGCTCGGAGCCACCCTGTGAGTTCCATGCGGTCATGGCCGAACCCCCTGGTGCCGGTGGGGGATCGGCCGCCGCCCATGGAGGAGGGCGTGCGCCTGGGCGCCGCCAACCTCCGCAGGGCACTTCGCCGGTTGGGCACGGACCGGGCGCCGGTGCCCGGCACCTCGACGGTCGAGCTCCGCCTCGGTGCGCGGACCACCACCATGGTGGTGCACGTGCCCGAGTCGGCGGGCCCTCGCCCGCCGGCCCTGATCGTGCTGCACGGCGCCGCGAACACCGGGGCCAGGATGCTGCCGTCCTTCGTCGGCATCAGCGAACGGCTGGGCATGGTGCTGCTCTGCCCGGACGCGCAACTGCTCGACGACGTCGTGGGGAAGCTGGACGTGAGCGGCGTCTTCGCCAAGCACTTCCGCCATCCGCGGTGGAGCGGCCGCGACGACGACTTCCCGGTGGCGGCCCTGCGTTGGGCTCTGGAGCACCTCGACGCGGACCCGGACCGTATCGTGCTGGCCGGCGTGTCCATGGGCGGACTGGCGTGCTGGAACCTCGCCATGCGGGGGTGGCCGCGGTTGGCGGCGGCGGTGCCGATCAACGGCGCCCTGTCGATGTGGGAAGCGTTCGGCAGCGACCGGCGCACCCGCTTCCTGCTGGACAACGTGCTGCCGCTACCGCTGTTCGTCATCCACGGCGCCCAGGACAAGCGCATCCCGCCGCAGTTCGACCGGACCTCCGTGACGCAACTGCGCGAGGCCGGCCACCAGGCGCTGACCTACGTCGAGGTACCGGACGGCGACCATCCGCTCGGTTCGCTGCACTTCGAGGACGACGGCGAGCTGGTCGCGAGCCTGTCGGCCTGGTTGAGGGACCGCCGACGGGAACCGGATGTGGCACGCGTGCGCCACCGCGCCCTCGACGACCGGCACGGCAGGGCCCACTGGGTCGCCCTGTCGGGTGTCGACCCGGCGGGCGCCGAGGTGACCGCGGAGCGCACCGACGACGACGCGTACGACCTGCGGGCCGAAGGCGCGGAGCAGGTCCGGCTCTACCTGACGAGTGATCGGCTCGACGCCGGGCAGCAGGTCCGCGTCGTGGTCAACGGCGAAACCTCGACCGTCCGCTTCCGTCCCAGTGTCGACACGGTGTTCCGTACCCACCGCCGGCACTGGGACCCCGCACTGACCGCGGAGGCGGTCGTGACCCTGGACGTGCCCGGTTCGCCGCCGCGTCCCCGTGACGATCCGGAGGAAGAAAGCCCCAGCGATGCTGACACGATCTGAAGTCCGACACGCGCTCCGGTCCGTCGGCGCGGACCAGGAGGCACTGTTCGCCGAGGCGAGCCGGCTGAGGGACGAGAACTTCGACCGGGCGGTGCTCCTTCGCGGGGTCATCGAGATCACCAACGTGTGCCGGGTGAACTGCGACTACTGCCCGATGCGGCGGGACAACCTCGGTCACCTGGACCGCTTCGTCATGAGCCCGCAGCAGATCCTGGAGCGCGCGGAGCACATCCGCGGCGCGGGTATCGACATCGTCCTGCTGCAGGGCGGCGAGACGCCGAGTCTCTTCCCCACCCTGCGCGAGGTCATACCGGCCCTGCGGCGCATGTGGGACGGCCAGGTGGAGATCCTGCTCAACCTCGGCAACTTCTCGCGCCGACAGTACGAGGAACTAAGGGAGTTGGGCGCCAACAGCTATATCATCAAGCACGAGACCAGTGATCCCGTGCTCTTCGAGCAGATGCGCCACGAGAAGCTGGACGCACGGCTGGAACGGATAAGGACCCTGCTGGACCTGGGATTCAAGGTGGGCACCGGACTCATCTCCAGCCTCCCCGGGCAGAGTCTGGAAAGCGTGATCGACGACATCGAACTCGTCGGCGAGTTGGGTGTGCAGATGTGCAGCGTGAGCCCGTTCGTCCCGGCTCCGGACACCCCGCTGATGCTCTCTCCCGCCGGCGACCTCCAGCTCGCGCTCAACGTCATCGCGACCCTGCGGGTCTGCTATCCGGGCCTTCTCATACCGTCGGTCAGCGCCCTGGAGAAGACCAGTTCGGGCGGGCAGTCCCTCGGTCTGGCCGCCGGAGCGAACGTGATGACCAGCAATTTCACCGGCGACGCCAACGCGGAGCGGTACCTGATCTACGGAAAGGAACGGTTCGTGGTCGGTCTGGATCACGTGCGGGCCGTGATCGACAGCATGGGGCTGGCCGTCCGAGGGTCGGCCTTCCTGCCCGAGGGGGCGGAGTGACGCCTGGGAAAGAACGGCGGCCGCCCCTCGAACGGCGGCTGATCCTGTCCTTCGGAATCCTGTCGCTGGGCACCGGCATGTCCACCTCGGTGTTGGCCGTCTACCTGGTGCGGCAACTCCACGCGAGCGCGGGCGCCTTCGGTGTGACGATGAGCCTGGCGGCCTTGTGCGGCATGGTGTCCGGCCCGCTGGCCGGCCGGCTCGCGGACAACGGCAGCGCCCGACGCACGTATGCCGGGCTGGTCTGCACGATGGCCGTCGCCACCGGGCTGCTCGCGGTCGTGAACGCCTGGACGGCGTTCGTGCTGATCTGCCTGCTCTTCATCTGCGGTCGGGGCAGCGGCGCCGTCATGGGCGCGCTCGTCCGGCGTGAGGTACCCGCCGACCGTCGGGTGCGCTACCGGGCCATGGTGAAGACCGTGAGCAACGCGGCCATGCTCATCGGTCTGAGCCTGGGAGGCGTCGTCCTGTCGCTCGACTCGCGCCCGCTGTTCCGGACCGCCTTCGTTGTCGAGGCCCTGACCCTGTGTACCGCGGGCTTCCTCGTCGCCACCGCACCCCGCGGAACACCGCAGCCCCGGCCCGCCGACGCACCGAGCGGCCAGAACGCCGGTGCGGGCGCGGCACCCGAACCGGGCAGGCCGGGACGCCGCATGGTCTACCGGGACGGCCGCTTCCTCGGTCTGGCGGGGCTCAACGCGTTCCTGCAGCTCTACTCGTCGGTGTTCTCCGTCGCCCTCCCCCTGTGGATCTCGGCCCAGGCGTCGTCACTGCTGTGGCTGGTCTCGGTCGTCTCCGCCCTCAACATCGGCGTCGTGCTGCTGCTACAGGTTCCGGTCTCCAAGAACCTGAGCGGCGCGGTCGCCGCGGTGCGGGCCGGGCGGCGCGGCGGCATCCTGCTGGGCGCGGGCCTCGCGATGTTCGCGGCCGCCGGTACCGTGCACGGCACCGGGCCCAAGGTGGCGGCGATCATCCTGCTGGGTCTGCTGGTGGCCGGCGGCGAAGTGCTGTACTCCGCCGCGTCCTGGGAACTCGTCTACACGCTCGCGCCCGCCGAGTCCGTGGGGGAATACCAGGGCGTCTACAACATGGGCCTGGACGTCAGCATGCTGGTCGCGCCCGCACTGTTCGGCTGGCTGGCCGCCGACCGGCACACCGCCGCATGGCTGGTGATGGCGGGACTCTTCGTCGCCTGCGCGCTGGCCCTGGGCCCGATCGCGGGCCGGGGCCCCCAGCCGGACCCCAGTGACGCGGAGCCGGACCGCGATGTGGCGGAGGCCGTCCGATGACCGCCCCCGGCGCACCGGCGACGCGGCGCGAACTGGCCGAGCTCGTCACGGAGGCGGGCGGCCGTCTCGACGACACCGGGATGGCGGAACTGCGGCCGCTGGTCGACGACTACGTCCAGCGGCTGGACTCCGCGGGTGCCGGTGAACGCGCGGTGATCGCGGTGACGCAGCAGCGGGCGGAGGACTTCTTCGCGGTCGTTCTCGCGGCCTGGCAGACGGACTCCGTACCGCTGCTGTGCGAGAGCCTGACGGACGCGCCGCTCGGTCCGCTCGGCGCGGAGCTGTCGCCGTCGGCGCGCGTGTGCCGGCCGGCGGGCTCCGACATCGCGGCGGAAGGGGATTCGACCGCCGTACTCCACATGACATCGGGTTCGACCGGCCCGCCCAGGATCGCCAGGCGCAGTTGCGGCAGCGTGCTCAACGAGGCCGCCGGGTACCGCACACGGCTCCCGCTCGGCCTGGACGACACCGTGTACGTGCCGACACCGCTGACGCACTCCTACGGCTGGGGGATCGCGTTCGCCGCGCTCATGGCCGGCTCCCGGCTCGACGCGCGCCGCCTCGTGCACGCCCGACGGGCCGCCGCCCGAGCCGGAGCCGCGAGCGTCGTGGCGCTCACCGCCCCGACGGCCGACCTGCTCGCCGCCACGCCGGCGACCGCGTCCGCGGGGCCGCGGATCGCGATGGTCGGCGCCAGCCGCGTCAGCAGCGACCTGGACGAGCGGTTCGCCGCGAGGTTCGGCATCCGGCTCACCCGGAACTACGGGTGTTCGGAGACCGGCCCGACCTTCATCGGCTCGGCCGGACTGCCGGAAGGGGCCATCGGCACCCCCATGCCGGGGGTCACGGTGCTGGCACCGGACCCGGGAGCCGAAGGCGAGCTGCGCCTGCTGCTGGACGCGCCGGTCGAGGGCTTCCTGGGCGCGGCCGATCCGCCCCGGACGCGATGGGACACCGGCGATCTGGTGCGGCGGGGACGGGACGGCGTGGTGACGTTCGTGTCCCGGCTGCACCCCTCGGCCCGGCTCAACGACCGGACCGTGGACCTCGACGGACTGTGCCGCGCGATACGTCACGTACCCGGTGTCGTCGAGGTGGTTCCCGTCGTCCTGGTCCGCTCCGCCGGGGAGACCGAGGACCTGTACGCCGTCGTGCAGGGCGAGGGCGTCGACCGGGCCCAGGTGGAGCGGAGCCGTTCGACCTTCCCGGCCGGCACGGGCTCCGTCCGGCTGGTCCACTGCGACGAGTTGCCCGTGACGGCCGGCGGAAAGGTCGACCGGGCCCACGTCATCAAGCTCATCGACGCGCAATGGCCGGGACGATGAGCGGGCCCCCGCCGGACCGGGACCGGGCCCGGGAGACCACGCAGGCGATGGCCCGGATCGTCGCGGCCAGGCTCGAACGCAGTGGGGTCCGCGGAATCCCGGCCGACGCTCTGTCGGATGACCCGCGGCTCAGCCGGCTCGACTTCGCGGCGCTGGGACTCAACTCGGTCGACTGGATGGGCCTGGCGACCGAGGTGGAGGACGCGTTCGGGATCGAGCTCCCGGACGAGGTGCTGCTGGACCCGGAGCACCGCTCGGTCGCCGGATGGAGCGAGCACGTGCACCACCTGATCCGGCCGCGGACGGCCACCGCGGCTGAACCGGAGCGCGGCATCGACGACGATGCGCGCGGGAAGAAGGGCGATCCATGCGAATGACAGAGCGCGGCGAGCGCTACGTGGTGTACGACGACTTCCTCCCCCCGGAGGTCTTCGACCAGGCGGTGGAGCTGATGGAGCGCTCGGCGCTGGGCGAGACCGGAAGCGTGATCTCCGCCGAACTCGACGGCCCGGCGCACCGGACCCGGGGCATGCACTTCCCCGCGTCCATCGGCGAGACCGGGAGCAGTGGCCGGCCCGCGGTGTTCACCCGCGTCACCCAGGCCGTGCGCACCGAGACCGGGCTGTTCGGCGCGGCCGGTACCGACTGGGACCGGCTCACCTTCACGTTCTGGCAGTACCCCGCCAACAGCCGGCTGGGCTGGCACAACGACGCCGGGCGCGGCCGTCGCGGGGAGTACATCGTCTATCTGCACCGCGAGTGGGACATCTCGTGGGGTGGTGAGTTGATGCTGATCGACCAAGAACCGCGCACCCTTCTCCCCGCGGCCGGCAGCGGGCCGGACCCGGAGGAGACCGCCGCGAGCGGCTCCGCGGGCCTGGTGAACAAGATCCTGCGCACGTGCGAGCGGAGCCCGGTCGCCGTACTGCCGCGGCCCAACCGCCTGGTCATGGTGATGTCGGACACCCTGCACACGATCCGGAGGGTGGACCACACCGCGGGCGAGAACCGGCGCTGCTCGCTGACCGGCTTCGCCTACCTCAACAGGAAGTTCCAGCCGGATTCCGAGCGCAACCGGGATCTGGCCAGGAACTCCATCCTGAACAGCACGACCCCCTGAGGCGAGGGCGCAGGCCGGACGTCCGCAGGGTGTACCCGCATCCGTCACCACTCTCCCTCTTCTCTCTCCGGAGGAATGCCCGTGAACGCATCACAGCCCGCCGTCACCGACAGGCGGCGGTTGCATGTCGTGTCCCAGGAGCTGGCGCCGCGCAGCCTGGAGTCGGACGGCGCCGGACGGCGCTACGCGACCTTCGAGGTCCGGCCGCTGTCCCCGCTCATCGGCGCGGAGATCCACGGGGTCGACCTCGCCCGGCCGGTGGACGCCGACACGCTGACCGAACTGAGGGGGGCGTTCCTCGACTGGAAGGTCCTCTTCTTCCGCGACCAGACGCTCACCGGCCGTCAGCAGGCCGCGTTCGCCCGGAACTGGGGGGAACTCCAGGCGGCCCACCCCCAGCGCAGGGCCGAAATCGACGAAGTGGCGCGGCTGGAGCACGACCGGGACAACCCCGGGAGTGAGAACGTCTGGCACAGCGACGCGTCGTTCTACGAGGCACCGCCGCTCGGCGCCGTCCTGCGCGCCGTCGACCTGCCGCCGCTCGGCGGTGACACCTTGTGGGCCGACACGGCCGCCGCCTACGACGGGCTCCCGCAAGACGTCAAGGAGCGCCTTGAGGGGCTCCGGGCGGTCCACGAGCTTCCCGCGGCGAGCGGCAGCATCGCCGTCCTGCTCAGGAGCATCAACGCGCGGAGCGGCCGGCCTCCGGTCGAGCATCCCGTGGTGCGCACGCATCCGGAGACAGGTCGCAAGTCCCTCTACGTGAATGCCGCGTTCACCTCCCACCTCGTCGGTCTCCCCGACGACGAGAGCGAAGAACTTCTCGGCTTCCTGCTCCATCAGCTGTCCTACCCGGAGTACCAGGTGCGCTTCCGCTGGGAGGCAGGGTCCGTGGCCTTCTGGGACAACCGGACCACCGTTCACTACGGGGTCAACGACTACTTCCCGCAGCACCGTCTGATGGAGCGCGTCGTCATCGCCGGCGACCGTCCGGAGTGACCCGGAGATCGAGGAGGGGTCGAGGAGGGTCGAGGAGGGGTCGAGGAGGCGTTCACCGTCCTGTGACGAGGCCGATGTCGTAGGCGAGGATCACGGCCCGTACGAGCGACCACCGGCCGCGCCCACCCACCTGTTCCGGCTGCCGGTGATCCGCCGCGCGACGCCCGGGACCGTCGCGACGGGTCGCGCGCGTATCCGCGCCCGGTCGCCTTCTCGTCACCCGCAGATCGCCTGCCGCTCACCCTGGCTCGGCAAAGTTGGCTGTACAACTTGACCGACCCGACCCACCGAGGGGAACAGCATGGCGGCGCAACCAGCGGTCGTACCTGCCACTCGTCACCTGTCCGCACGGATCAGGGCCCTGCCGGCGGCCTGGCTGCGGGACAACTGCCCGTGCCCCGAGTGCCGCGATCCGCGCACCGGCCAGAAGCTCTTCCAGATCACCGATCTGCCGCGGGGACTCGCCGTCGAGGAGGTGGTGGAGCCGGGCCCCGACTCGCCCTGCGTAGAGGTCGGATGGGCACCGGACGGCCACCGGTCCCGCTTCACCGTCGGCTGGCTGGACGCCCACCGCCCCGCGGACTCCCCCCTGACCGGGGACCGGCGCACCGAGACGGGGAAGGAGCTGTGGAGCGCGGCAGATCTGGCGGGGCGCCTGCCGGAGGCGGCCTGGGACGACTACCTCGCCGACCCGGCCCGGCGCGCCCGCGTGCTCGAAGCGTTGCAGCGGCTGGGCTTCGCCCTGCTGCGCGGGGTGCCGGTGCGGGAGGGCCAGGTGCTGGCGGTCGCCGAGACCTTCGGCCACGTCCGGCAGACCAACTACGGCCGGCTCTTCGACGTCAGGGTCGAGCCGGACCCCAACAACCTCGCCTTCACCTCGGCGCGGATCGCCCCGCACACGGACAACCCCTACCGCGACCCGGTCCCCACCGTGCAGTTGCTGCACTGCCTGGAGAACTCCGCGTCCGGCGGCGACTCCGGGCTCGTCGACGGCTTCCACGCGGCGGCGCTGCTGCGGGCGGAGGACCCCGAGGCGTTCGCGGTGCTGACCGGTACGCCCGTCCCGTTCGTCTTCCGCGACGACCGCACCGAACTGCGCGCGGACCGCCCGCTGATCGAGGTGGACGCGCGCGGACGGATTCGCGAAGTCCGTTTCAACAACCGGTCGTTCGGCACGGTACGGCTCCCCGCGGCGGAGCTGGACGCGTTCTACGCCGCCTACCGCGCCTTCGGCGAACTCCTGCTCCGGCCCGGCCTGCAACTGGACTTCCGGCTGGCCCCGGGCGACTGCCTGGTCTTCGACAACACCCGCCTGCTGCACGCCCGTACCGCGTTCGCGCAGGACGGCTCCCGGCACCTGCAAGGCGCGTACGCCGACCTGGACGGGCCGGCGAGCTGCCTCGCCGTACTGCGCCGGGCGGATTCGCCCGCCTTGCTGGCCGCGCTCTTCGACGGGGCCGGGGCGGCGGAATACCTGGGCGAGGAGGTCACCATGGCCGCGCACATGCTCCAGGCGGGCGCGCTGGCCGAAGCCGCGGGCGCCCCGCCGCACCTGGTGGCGGCGGCCCTGCTGCACGACGTCGGCCACTTCGGCGAGCACGCGACGGGCGCCGAAGCGGGAGCGGACGCCGACGCCGACGCCGACGTCACGGAGTACGGCGACACCCGGCACAGCCACACCGGCGCCGACTTCCTCGCCCGCTGGTTCGGCCCCGAGGTCACCGAACCGGTACGGCTGCACGTCGCCGCGAAGCGGTACCTGTGCACGGTGGAGCCGGGCTACCGGGAGGGCCTGTCCGCCGCCTCCGAGCACACCCTGCGGCTCCAGGGCGGCCCCATGACCGACGCGCAGGCCGCCGCCTTCGCCCGCCGTCCGTACGCGGCCGACGCGGTGGCCGTACGCCGCTGGGACGAGCAGGCCAAGGAACCAGGCGCCGCCACACCGGAGTTCGGCCACTTCCTGCCGCTGCTCACCTCGCTGCTGCACGGGTAGCGCCCTGGCCACGGGGGGCGCCGCGCCGGGGTCGGGGCGTACGGCCCGGCGGGGTCAGGGCGTACGGCGGTGGCGACGGCCGAGCGCCGACGCGGCTATCGAGTTGTGCACCGTGAACGCGACGGTCCCGGGGAGGTAGCGGTCCTCCGACCACTCGACGGGCGCCCCGACCGGGTCGGTGGAGCGGCGGCGCTCGCGCAGCAGCGCCTGCCCCTCGCCGCATTCCAGCAGCCGGGCGTCGTCGGTGTCGGCGAGCACGAGGTCGATGGTGTGGTCGGCGTCGGCGAACACCACCCCCTGCTCCTGGAGCGGTTCGGTGTGCGAGACGGCGTCGGCGGGGATGCGGGCCACCAACTCCCCCACCCACACCGGGTAGACGCTGCGTTCGACCATCACCGGGCGGCCGGACAGCGTCCGCACCCGCAGCACGACGACGACCTCCGCGCCCGGTTCCAGGCGCAGTTGCTCCCTCTCCCGCGCGTCGGCGGCCCGCCGCTCGATCCGCTCCACCCGCCCGCCGGGCTCCTCGCCCACCGAGCGCGCCCAGCTGGTGAAGCTGACCAGCTCCGCGAAGCTCTGCACGCGCGTCGTGGCGAGCACCACCCGCCGGGTGCCGCGGCGGGAGGTGACCAGGCCGTCGGCGCGCAGCGACCCGAGGGCCTGCCGGATGGTGCCGCGGGAGACGCCGTACCGCTCCGCCAGCGCGCTCTCGGGGGGGAGCTTGCCGCCCGATCCGTACTCGCCGGCGGCGATCGCCTCGCGGAGGTCGGCCGCGACCTTGCGATAGAGCGTGCCCTTCGCCGGCACCGCGCTGTCACCTTGCAACGTCGCTCCTCGTCACCGCGCCACGGTCGAGCCCTTCCGCTCCGCTGGACCCTATCTGCTCTCCGTCACCAGGCGTCCCCCGCGACGGACCGCCGGCGCCGGACGGACGCCGACATTTCGCCACCGTCTCCCGGCCGTCGCCGTGCCGTTCACCCGCCGGACACGGGCGTCGGGCGTACTGGCGAAAGTTGTACAGCCAACCTCGGCGTTCGTTCCGTCGGCGGTCATCCGACCCGCCCTCCGCGCGCCGCTCCCCAGGAGGAATCCCGTGACAGTCCCTCGTGTCCGCGTTGCCGCCATGGCCGCCGGGCTCACCGCCGCGGCGCTCGCCCTGACCGGGTGCGGCTCCGCCTCAGGCACCGCGGCCTCCGCGGGCGGCAGCGGCAAGAGCGCGGCGACCGCCGCGTCCGCGGCGGACTTCGGCGGCATGCCCGCCCTGGTCGCCGCCGCCAAGAAGGAGGGAACGCTCAACGCCATCGCGCTTCCCCCGGACTGGGCCAACTACGGCGCCGTCATCAGCGCCTTCGAGAAGAAGTACGGGATCAAGGTCTCCGACGAGAACCCGGACGGCGCCAGCCAGGACGAGATCACCGCGATCACCTCGCGCAAGGGCCAGGGCCGCGCCCCCGACGTGGTCGACCTGGGCAACTCCTTCGCGCTGAAGGCCGCCTCGCAGGGCATCCTCGCGCCGTACAAGGTCGCCTCGTGGGACGACATCCCCGCCGCCCAGAAGGACTCGGGCGGCCTGCGCTACGACGACTACGGCGGCTACGTGTCCATCGGGTGCGACGCCAAGGCGGTCAAGGAGTGCCCGACCACCTTCGCCGACCTGCTCAAGCCGCAGTACAAGGGCAAGGTCGCGATGAACGGCGACCCCACCAAGTCGGGTTCGGCGTTCGGCGGCGTCTACGCGGCCGCGCTGGCCAACGGCGGCTCGCTGGACGACATCCAGCCCGGCCTGGACTTCTTCCACAAGCTGAAGGCGAACGGCAACTTCAACCCGGTGGAGTCCACGCCGGCGACGGTCGAGAAGGGCGAGACGCCGATCAGCATCGACTGGGACTACCTCAACGCCGGCTACGCCAAGGAGTTCGCGGGCAAGGGCCTGGACTGGCGGGTGGCCGTGCCGGCCGACGGCCAGTACGCCCAGTTCTACAGCCAGGCGATCAACAAGTACGCCCCGCATCCGGCCGCCGCCCGGCTGTGGGAGGAGTTCCTCTACAGCAGCGAGGGCCAGAACCTGTGGCTGCGGGGCTACTCCCGCCCGGCGGAGCTGCCGGCCATGACGCAGAAGGGCACCGTGGACAAGGCCGCCGCCGCGAAGCTCCCGGCGGTCTCCGGCAGCCCGCGGTTCCCGACCACGGCCCAGGTCGACGCGGCGCAGAAGACCGTGCTCGCCGGCTGGGCCAAGGCCGTGAGCTGACCGGCACCATGACCACGGCTCGCGCCGCGACGCCGTCCCCCGCCGCCGGCTCCTCCGCTCAGGAGGCCGGCGGCGCCGGGACCGCTGCCGCCCCCACCCCCCGCAAGGCCACTTTCGGCAACGCCACTTTCCGCAAGGAGTCCTCCCGGAAGGCCGGCCCCCGCCGCCGGCCGCGCGCCGCCGGATGGCTCGCCGTCCTGCCGCTGATCGTCTTCGTCCTGGTGGTCTTCGGGCTGCCGGCCTTCGCGATCGTCACCAACGCCTTCAGGACGTCGGCCGGCACGCCCGGCGGCCGGCACTGGACCACGGACAACCTCAGCCAGTCGGTGCACGGCGCCTACCTCACCGCGCTGTGGGGCAGCGTCAAGCTCTCCGCCCTGACCGCGGCCGTCGGCGTGCTGGCCGGCCTGCCGCTCGCGCACGCCGTCGTGACGTCGCGCTTCCGCGCGCTGCGGGAAGGCGTGCTCGCCGCCTCCGGCGTGCTGGCCAACTTCGGCGGCGTGCCGCTCGCCTTCGCCTTCGTCGCCACCCTCGGCAACTCCGGCGAGCTGACCCGCGCCCTGAACCTGGGCGGGCACGGCTGGAGCCTGTACTCCTTCACCGGGCTGAGCGTCGTCTACCTGTACTTCCTCGTGCCGCTGATGGTGCTCACCATCACCCCCGCGCTGGACGGCCTGCGGGCCCAGTGGCGCGAGGCGGCACAGAACAGCGGCGCCACCAGCCGCCAGTACTGGCTGCACGTCGCCCTGCCGGTCCTCGCCCCCTCCCTGATGGGCGGCTTCGTCCTGCTCTTCGGCAGCGCCTTCGCCGCCTACGCCACCGCGGCCGCGATCGTCGGCAGTTCCGTGCCGCTGATCACCCTGCAGATCGCCAACGCGCTGTCCGGCAACGTGCTGGCCGGGCAGGGCAACGTGGCCCTCGCGCTGAGCCTGGACATGATCGTGATCGCGGGCGCGGTGATGGCCCTGTACATCCCCCTCCAGCGCAGGAGCGCACGATGGCTGCACTGACCCCGCCGGCCACCGGCCCCGCCCGGCCCGCGCGGGCACCCGGCGGCCGCCGCCGGCCCCGGCTGTGGCGCGGGGTCGTCGGCCTCGTCGCCGCGCTGTACTTCCTCGGCCCCATGGTCTTCTCGGTGCTCTTCACCGTGGACGTCCCCGGCCAGGGCCTGACCTTCGGCTCCTACCGCGGGATACTCGGCGCCGAGGGCTTCGGGAGCAGCCTGCGGCTGACCCTGGAGCTGGCCGCGGCCACCTCCGCGGTGACCCTGCTGCTGCTCGTGCCCGCGCTGATCGCCGTGCGCCTGACCGCTCCCCGGCTGCGGGTGCTGGTGGAGGTGCTCTGCTCGCTGCCGCTGGTGGTGCCCGCGGTGGCGCTGACGGCGGGCATCAGCTCGGTGTTGCAGTGGGGTCCCGACGACTTCGCCGACACCCCGCTCTTCCAGACCTTCAACGCCGTGCAGAACCCCGGCTTTCCGGTGGTCCTGCTGCTCGCCTACGTACTGATGGCCCTGCCGCTGGCGTACCGGACGCTGGACGCCGGGCTGCGCGCGGTCGACCTCACCACCCTGGTCGAGGCCGCCCGCAACTGCGGGGCGAACTGGCCGCGCGCCGTCCTCCAGGTGGTGCTGCCGAACCTGCGCGGCGCCCTGCTGAACACCTGCTTCCTCACGCTGGCCCTGGTGCTGGGCGAGTACACCGTCGCCTCGATCCTCGGCTTCCGGCCGTTCGCGGTGTGGATCGTCTCCCTCGGCGGCAGCAACGCGCAGATGTCGGTGTCGGTCTCGGTGCTCAGCCTGGTCCTCACCTGGGTGCTGCTGCTGGTGCTCGCCGCCGCCGGGCGCGGCCGATCGGCCCGTACCTCCGCCGGCAGCCGCGGCATCCGTACCTCCCGCAGCAAGCGGAGCGATCGCGGCCCCCGCGGCGCCCGCACCGCACCGACGCCCACCGCCGAGGAGAACTCATGACCGCCACCACCGCGGCCGCCCAGGCCGCCGCGCACGCGCCGGGAACCGGCGGCGCCACCGTCGAACTCCGCGGCCTGCGCCGTACGTTCGGGAGCACGGTGGCGCTGGACGGGCTGGACCTGTCCGCCGGGCCGGGCGAACTGCTGGCGCTGCTCGGCCCGTCCGGCTGCGGCAAGACCACCGCGCTGCGCATGGTGGCCGGTTTCGAGCATCCGGACGCCGGCGACGTGCTCGTCGACGGCGAGGACATCACCGGCGTGCCCGCCCATCGGCGCGGCGCGGGCATGGTGTTCCAGTCCTACAGCCTCTTCCCACACCTGACCGCCGCCGGGAACGTCGCCTTCGGGCTGCGGATGCGGGGCGCCGGCAAGGCCGAACAGCGCGGCCGGGCAGGTGAGTTGCTGGACCTGGTGGGCCTGTCCGACCTCGCGGGGCGCTACCCGCACCAGCTGTCCGGCGGGCAGCAGCAGCGGGTCGCGCTGGCCCGCGCGCTGGCGCTGGAACCGCGTGTACTGCTGCTGGACGAGCCGCTGTCCGCTCTCGACGCCAAGGTCCGGCTGGCGCTGCGCGAGGAGATCCGCCGGCTCCAACTCGACCTGGGGATCACCACGTTGTTCGTCACCCACGACCAGGAGGAGGCGCTGTCGATGGCCGACCGGGTGGCCGTCCTGCGCGCCGGGCGGCTCGAACAGGTCGCGGCCCCAGCGGAGTTGTACGCCCGCCCGGCCACCGCGTTCGTCGCGGAGTTCGTCGGCACCATGAGCCGCATCCCCGCGGCCAGGGCCGGCGGCGGCCCGCAGGTCGAGGTGCTGGGCGCACGGCTGCCGGTGCAGGGCGAGCTGCCCTCCGACGGCGAACTGGACGCCCTGGTACGGCCCGAGGCCGTGCGGGTCAGCGCCGATCCGCGCGGCGCCGCGCTGGTGGTCGCCGCCTCCTTCCTCGGCGCGGTCACCCGGGTCACCGTGCGCCTCCCGGACGGCACCGAGGTCAAGGCCGACGTGCCCACCGAGAGCGCCGCCGCCTTGCCGCTGGGCTCGCCGGCCGCGCTCACCTTGCCCGAGCGTCCCGTGCTGGTGGACCGCCGGGCCGCCTGACCCGCTCCCGGCCGACTCCGAACTCCCCCTCCAGGAAGGGCATTCGTGCACTCCCGTACCGTCCGGCTCCGTCCCGCCGCCGTCCTGTTCGACATGGACGGCACCCTCGTCGACACCGAGCACCTGTGGTGGCGGGCCGTCACCGAGATCGCCGACCGGCTCGGGTACCGGTTGACCGACGCCGACCTGCCGGAGGTGGTCGGCCGCCCGGTCGGGCACACCGCCGGGTATCTCCACCGCGTCGTCGGGCCGGCCGTCACCGAGGCGAGGATCGCCGCGGAACTCGACGACGCCTTCGCCGCACGCGTGGCCGGCGACGTACGGCCGCGGCCGGGCGCGCTGCGGCTGCTGGCGGAACTGCGGGACGCCGCGGTGCCCGCCGCCCTGGTCACGGCGTCCCCCCGGCGGGTGGTCGACCTGGTGCTGCGGACGCTGGGGGCGGACTGGTTCGCGCTGACCGTGGCGGCCGAGGACACCGCCCGCCCGAAGCCCGACCCGGGACCGTATCTCGCCGCGGCGGCCCGGCTCGGGGTGCCGCCCCGGACCTGCGTCGCGGTGGAGGACAGCCCGCCCGGCCTGGCCTCCGCGCGGGCGGCCGGCTGCCGGGTGGTGGCGGTACCGTCCACGGTGCCGCTCGCGCCGGGGGCCGGCGTCCTGGTGGTCGGGAGTCTGGAGGAGGTCGACCTGGCGCTGCTCTCCTCGCTCGACGCCGCCGGGGTCTGATCCCCGCCGCACCCGCCGCCCGCCGCCGGGCCCGACCAGCTCCCCGGGAGTCACGTTGCCCTACCTGCTGCTCGCCCTCGCCATCGCCTGCGAGGTCTGCGCCACCAGCTGCCTGAAACTCACCGACGGCTACACGCGGTTGCTGCCCACCGTCGGCGTGGTGATCGGCTACGTGGTCTCGTTCGTCCTGCTGGGGCGGGCACTGACCCGGATACCGGTGTCCGTCGCCTACGCCGTCTGGTCGGGGGCCGGCACCGCGGCGGTGGCGGCCATCGGAGCGGCAGCCTTCAACGAGGCGCTGGGGTGGCCCCAGTGGACGGGCATCGCCTTGATCATCGCCGGCGTCGTGGTGCTGAACGTCCACCGCGCCTGAGCGTCGGGCGTGGGCGTCGGGCGTGGGCGTCGCGCCTGAGCGTAGGGCGTGAGCCTCGGGCGTGGGCGTCGGGCGTGAACGCACCCCCGGCCCGACCCGCCCGCGTGCCCGCGTGCGCGTTCGATCCGGCCTCCGGCCTGCCCGGCCCCGCCTCCGGCCCGAATGGCGGGTGAGATGTTGCCGCGCCGGGGGGCCGTGGTGACGATGAGCGGGACGTCACCCCGGTACCGATGAGCGCGGGGCCGAACCGCGCCGGTCACGGCGAGCGGAAGGAGCCCGTGCGATGAGGGTCATGCTGAGTGCCCGAATGGACACCCAGGTCGCCAACAAGGCGATCAAGAACGGCGCCATGGAAAAGCTCATGCAGTCGCTGGCGGCGCAACTCAAGCCCGAGGCGGCCTACTTCTTCGCCCGCGAGGGCGAGCGGTGCTCCCTCTTCGTCTTCGACATGCAGGACAGCTCGCAGCTGCCCGGCATCGTCGAGCCGCTCTTCGAGGAACTCGGCGCGCGGATCGAGATCCAGCCGGTGATGAACGTCGAGGAGCTCCGGAAGGGCCTCGCCGCCGCGCGCTGACCGCCCCGGGGCCGCCACCTCCACGGCCGCCCGCGTACGTCGCCGCTCGGCGAGCGGCCTCGTACGCGGGCGGCTCCATGACGCGGAGCGGCCCGGTACGCCTCGCGCCCCGCCCACTCCTCCCGCTCCCTCCGCCCGCTCCCTCCGCCCGCCGCCCCGCTCCCGTCGGTCAGAGTTCATCTGCGACCGGTGTGCCGCTCACCCGCGCGCTGCTGAAATGAATGGCGCCGGCGAGCAACAGGACGTGTCACAGGGCGACTTGGAGGTCCGAGCTGATGAAACTCCGGTATGCGGGAGGTGCGGCCGCGGCGGTCGCCGCCGCGATGGCGCTGCTGCTGCCGCAGGCGGCGTACGCGACCACATGGACCAGACTCCCGGACTACTCCACCTGGACCGGGATCACCGCGCTGGAGCGCGGGCAGGGCATCGCGACCGACGGCACGTACTTCTACTACTCGGGCACCTACAGCCTGGACAAGGCGACGGTCGGCGGGAACCAGGAGACCGCCTCCAACGCCCTGGCGATCCCCGCCGCGTTGAGCGGCCCCTACGGCTCCGACCACATCGGTGACATCGACGTCTACGGCGGATACGTGATCGCCCCGCTGGAGGACGGCAGCGACTACCAGCACCCGCTGCTGGCGCTGTACAACACCGGCGACCTGAGCTGGACCGGGCGCTACGTCCAGTTGCCGCTGGCGCTGCTGCCCGGCGGCGTGCCGTGGGTGGCCGTCGACGCGGCGGCCGGGCTCGTCTACACCGCGGCGTGGAACCAGGACGCGGCCCTGGGCACCGACGAGTTGGTCGCCTACCGGCTCGCCGACCTGCTGTCCCTGCCGGCCGGGGCGGCGCTGCCGGTCGCCCGGACCGTCCGGCTGTCGCGGCCGCTCAGCCGAATCCAGGGCGCGGCCATGCTGAACGGCGTGCTCTACGCCTCGGTGGACGGCGACGGCGACAAGGCGGTGTACGGGATCGACCCGTCGACCGGTGCGGTCACCCGCGCCTTCTCGCAGGACGTCCAGCCCGACGACGAGGTCGAGGGGATCGCGGCGCTGGACCTCGGCCCGAGCGGCGGCCAACTGCACGTCCTGAACGTGGGGTCCGGCTGGAAGTCGATCTTCCTCTACCTCCAGCACTACCAGCCGGCGGGCTGACCTCGCCCGCCTGAGCCCGCGCCGGCCCACCGCCGGCGCGGGCCGACGCCGTACACCAGCACTGCCGTCACGGGGGGACGAGCCGACCATGGGCGACTACTTGAGCGCCGACAACATCGTGGCGCTGGTCACCGCGCTGATCGGCGTCGGGGTGTCGATCGGCGTGGTCTGGTACGAACGCCTGGTCCGCGGCAAGAGCATCGGCTACCGCGTGCAGATGGACATAGCGGTCGACAGCGACAACGAACTGTTCAACGCGCTGCCCCGGATGCCCGACGCCACGCTGGTCCTGCTGCGCATCGAGAACGACGGCGCGGAGGACATCCGGCAGAGCGACTACACCGACCGCGACGAACAGCCGGGCCTCACCGTCCGGTTCGCCGGCCGGCACGTGCAGAGCGCCGCGGTCACCCAGCCCGATCCCAGCGGCCTGATCGAGCACTTCAGGCTGTCCGCGGACGCGACGGGCGTACGCCACCAGGGGAACAAGGTCTTCCTGCCGCGCGTGCCGCTCAACCCGGGTGAGCACTACAAGTTGCTGATCCGGCTCACCGGCGGTCCGGTCCGCTCCAGGGTCGAGATCACCGGCGGGATCGCGGGCGGCCGGGTGAAGCCCAACCGCTCGGTCCCGATGGACGAGAAGCCGCCGCTGTTCAGCCGGCCCAGCCGCCTGATCACCCTCATGCTGACCGTCTGCGTCACCGTACTGGCGGGCATCATCATCGTGGGCAAGGACACCCCGCTGCCGATGGGCTGCGCGACCGGGCACCTCACGGTCACCGGTTCCACGGCGTTCGCCCCCGCCATGGACCGGATCGCGCACGAGTACCAGTCCGAGTGCCCGCACTCCACGGTCACGGTGGCCGCCCAGGGCAGCGAGCAGGGCGTGCGCCAGTTGTCGGAGGAGGGCGATGCGGCCGGCAAGGGCGCCGCGCCGGCCGTGATCGCCATGTCCGACGGCCCCGCGCCGGACGGCGGTTACCCGAACCTGCGGGACCACCGCGTCGCCGTCATCGCCTTCGCGCTCGTGGTCGACGACGACGTGCCGGTCAGGAATCTGACCACCGGCCAGATCCGGGCGATCTACCGCGGCGACATCACCAACTGGGACCAGCTCGGCGGCCCCGACCTGCCCGTCCTCCTCGTCAGCCGCAGCGCCGACTCGGGCACCCGGGACATCTTCCGCAGCCGCATACTCGGCGGCCGGGGCGAGCCGGCCTTCACCTCACGCGACTGCCGGCACAGGAACTCCCCCTCCGACAAGGTGATCCGCTGCGAACTCGACAGCACCGGCGAGGTCCTCCGGACCGTCGCCCGGCAGCCGGGCGCCATCGGCTACAGCGAACTGGGCGCCGCCACCACCTCCGCGGGAGTGCGCACCCTGACCATCGACGGGCACGCGCCCACGCCGCAGGCCGTGGCCGACTCCAGCTACCCGTTCACCGAGATCGAGTACGCGTACACCTACGGTCTGCCGCCCGCGGACTCGCTCGCCGCCGGTTTCCTGGACTTCACGCTCCGCGGCGCCGGCCAGGACCTGCTGACCGCCGGCGGCCACCTCCCCTGCTACACGCCGGAAGGGCTGAAGCGCTGTCAGGAGCCCGCCGCCGGCGCGACGACGTAGCCCGGAGCGGACCGGCGTAGGCGGCGACGTAGCGCGGAGCGGACCGGCGCACGCGACGACGTAGCGCGGAACTGCCGGGGCGCGGCGTGACGTTCGTCTCCGTCGTATGACAGCGGTCACCGTCCCGTCACAGGCGGCGCACAGCGGAAACCCCCGCAGGCGCCTCGCTGTCCTCATGAGTGTCAGCCGATGCAAGTGACCAGCTCATCGCTAGGGGAAACCATGATCCGCCGTACCGCACTCGCCACCGTCGCCCTGGGTTCCGCCGCTCTGCTCCTCACCGCGTGCGGCTCTTCCCACTCCGCCGCGAGCGGGCCGGCGAACGGTGCCAAGGCGTCCACCACCGGTTCCGCGGCCCCCTCGAACCCGGCGAGCCCGGCGACCCCGGCGACTCCCCCGAGCAGCCCGGCCGGCGCCGGGAACGCGCCCGCCCCGAACGCGGCCGCGCCCACCACCGCGCCCGCGCCCGCGCCCACCACCGCTCCGGCCGTCGCACCCGCCGCGCCCGCCGCCGCGACCAGGACGGCGAAGCCGATCCACACCCAGACCCTGGTGGACGGCAGCAAGGCCGAGATCTACAAGCTCGGCGACGAGCACTACCTCGCCAAGGTCGTCCACAACGGCGAGCTCTTCGTCACGCTGGAGACCCACGGCCACGACGCCGGGCTGGACGCCAACGACATGTTCATCGAGCTCTCGCTGGACGGCACCCTCCACTCCTGGATGGGCGGCGGGAAGCAGGGCCCGGGTACGTTCAAGCTCGCGGGCGGCTGGACCGCCAAGGTCACGAAGATCGGCGAGCTGCGCTACCGCGCGCAGATCCTCGGCAACGAGGGCGAAGTGGACGCCACGGTGGACGAGGTGGTGATGTCGATCGCCGGGAAGACCCGGCGTTCGGCGAGGAAGCGGTCGAGGTGCAACTCCATGTTGCCGGTGCTCTTGAGCTCCT
>NZ_JBFBIV010000025.1:0-113065 GCF_040702025.1 Streptomyces sp. NPDC088194
CCACTTCCCGGCTCTCGCGGCTCGGAGCCGCCTCTCTGCTCACCGCAGCGGCCGTCGCCGTCCCGATCCTGCTGCCGGGCAACGCCCAGCGGGCCCGCGGAGGCAGCGGCGACAGCGTGGGCAGGTGGGAGAGGAAGCCCCCGTCGACCGGCAGCACCTGACCGGTGATGAAGGACGCCGCCGGAGAGGCGAGGAACGCCACCAGCTGCGCGACGTCGTCCGGCGTGCCCAGGCGCGGGATCAGGTTCGCGCTCTGGAACATCTGCTGCACCGGCACCGGCATGTCCGCTTCCAGCGCCGGGGTGCGGACCAGCCCGGGCGCGACGGCGTTGCAGCGGATGCCGTCGGCACCGTAGGCGGCGGCGACGAAGCGGGTCAGCGAGACGAGCCCGCCCTTCGAGCTGCCGTACGCGACCATGACCCGGTCGCCGGACAGGCCCTGCCCGCTGGTGATGTTGATGATGGAGCCGCCGCCGCGCTCGATCATCACCGGCACGGTGTGCTTGCACAGCAGCATCGGGCCACGCAGGTTCACCGCGAGCACCTGGTCCCACAGCTCCACCGACATCGACACCACGTCCCGGTCGGCCCGGATCGCCGATGTCAGGGCCGCGTTGTTGTCCAGCACGTCGATGCCGCCGAACGTGTCCACGGTGAAGTCCACCAGGGCACGGACACTGTCCTCGGAGGCGACGTCGACCGTGCGGCCCACCACGGAGAGCCCCTTCGCGGCCAGCCGGCCGGCGATGTCCTGGACGGGGGCGTCCTCGACGTCGGCCAGCACGACGTCCGCACCCGCCGTCGCCAGCGCCTCCACGGTGGCGACACCGATGCCTCCCGCGCCGCCGGTGACCACGGCCACCTTGCCCGCAAGGGACTGCGTTCCGTTGCCCATCGATGGACCACCTCTCGTTCGAGCCGGGATGTGCTCCCGATCCTGGCGGACACGTGTGACGGCGGCGCTGCGGAGTTGTGTCGGGATCTCGGTCAACGCGCCATCATGTGAAGGAATATGACGGTCCGTCACATAGGGTGAAGCGCAGACCCGAACTCGGACCTCGACCCCGACTTCCGGTCATCCGGTCATCCGGTCATCCGGTCATCCGGCGACCGGCTCCCCGAGGCCGAACAGGTCCGCGTAGCGGCCCACCAGGAGGTCGCCGCCCTTGTAGCGCGCCGTGTCCTGCGCGCCCAGGACGACCGGTCCGTCCGGCCCCGGCACCTGCGACGCGCCCCCGGTGGAGCCCAACGGGACCAGGACGCCGTCCCCGCCCGGCTGGTAGACCCGCTGCGGGGGGCGCCCGGCGGCGAGCGCCGCGATGTTGTCGGCCACCACGGCGGCGTGCTCGGAGGCGGCCTTGGACCGCTTGGGCTCGGGCACCGCGGTGACGTCGCCGACGGCGAAGACGTTCGGCGCCCCGGGCACCCGCAGGTGCTCGTCCACCTCCACGAAACCGTCGGGCCGGCGCGCGGCGGCGAGGGCGCCCCGGAGCATGTCGCTCAGCGGCGAGACGCCGTAGCAGCGGAACCACAGGTCCGCCTCGATACGGACGCCCGCGAGGGTGTGCACGGTGAACGGCGCGTGCTCGCCGGAGGGCACCGGCGGGGGCGAGGCCAGCGCGCTGCCCAGCACGAGTTCCACGCCCAGCGCGGTGAGTTGCTCGCGCAGCGCGTCGCGCAACCGGGGCAGGTAGCGTCCGCCGAGCACGTCGTCGGCCGGGTCGACCAGGACGACCTGCCGACCGGGCCAGCGCTCGGTGATCTCGCCGGCCAGTTCCAGCCCGACCGGCCCCGCGCCGAGCAGCAGGACCCGCTCGGCGGCGGCCAGCGCGTTCCGCGTCGCGGCGTGCCGGGCGCGCGCGACCGCGGAGTCGTCGGTCTCCGGTTTCGCCGGATACGGGTAGGAGGAGCCGGTGGCGAGCACCACGTAGTCCGCGTCCAGCCGTACCCCGCCCGCGGTGGTCACCCCGCGCTCGTCGACCGCCACGGCCCGGTCGCGCAGATGGCGGCCCCGCCGCAACAGCCCGTCGAAGGGGAAGTAGATCCGCTGTGACCAGTCCTCGTCCACCAGCCCGCGCAGGGCGGCGACCGTGTGGACGAAGGCGTCCTTGGGGTCGACCAGCACCACATCGAAGTCCGCGTCGAGTTGACGGGCCAATGCCGCCCCGCCGTATCCGCCGCCGACGACCACGACCGTGCTTGCCATTCGCTGTGCTCCTTGTCCGTGTCGCCCGCCGCCGGGAATCGCGCCGGTACGGCCGAGGGGGCTCGCCGGGCGCGCGGCGCGGGCCGAATGCCGTGCCTTCGACGGAGAACTGAGGCTCCGTCGTACTTCGGTGGAGCCTAGCCAGCGCCTTAGGTAAAATGCAATCTGCATGGCATTTTCGCGGGAGTCGCGGACGAACGGAGTCTTCGTTGCCGGGAACCCGCACGGATCGGTGGTGGATCGGTCCTGGATCGGTCATCGTTCAGCCGCCGATCGGCAGAAGGAATCGCCCTGCAGGGGAAGTCGTCGGACCGGTTTCCGTATGGCGCGGAAACCGCTTGGGAAGACCGGGGAAACACATGCCGTTGGCCTATGTACACGCTCGCTTCGGGGGCCCGGAGGTCGAGCACTTCGCGGACCTGCCGCGCCCCGCGCCGGGGCCGGGGCAGTTGCTCGTCGCGGTCCGCGCGGCCGGCGTCAACCCGGTGGACTGGAAGCGCCGTTCGGGCCGCCGGCCGCGCGGGGCGCCGGTCGTGCGCCTGCCGGCCGTGATGGGCGGCGAGGCGGCCGGTGAGGTCGTGGCGGTGGGGTCGGGGGTGGCCGGGTTCGCGGTCGGCGACGCGGTCCTCGGCGGTCCGCTGACCGGCGGGTACGCCCGGTTCACGCTGTTCGCCGCGGACGCGGTGGTACGCAAGCCCCCCGAGGTGGCCTGGACGGACGCGGCGGTGCTGCCGATAGCGGCGGCGACCGGGTACGGCGCGGTGCGCCAACTGGGGCTGCGGGCCGGGGCGACGCTGCTGGTGACCGGGGTCGGCGGCGGGGTGGGGGTGGCCGCCGCGCAGGTCGCCGCCCATCTCGGCCTGACGGTGGTGGGCTCCGCGTCCGCCGGCAAACGGGAGTTCGTCGAGTCGCTGGGCGTACGGCACGTCGCCTCCGGGCCGGGGCTCACCGCGAGGGTGCGGGCGGCCGCGCCCCAGGGCATCGACGGCGTGCTCGACCTGGTCGGTGGCGAGGTGCTGCGCGAGGCCGCGGCCCTGGTGGCGGACCCGGCGAAGGTGGTCAGCGGGGCGGACCGGGAGGCGGTCGGCGCGCTGGGCGGCGCGCCGGTGGGACCGGTTCGCGACCCCGCGCTGCTCGGCGCGGTGGTGGAACTGGTGCGCGCCGGCTCGCTGGACCCGAGGGTGACGCGAGTGGTGCCGTTCGCTCAGGCGCCGGAGGCGGTACGGGTGGTGGAGGGCGGTCACACCGTGGGGAAGGTGGTGCTGGAGATGCCTCCCGCACCGTGAGTCGCGCCGGGCCGCGGCGGGGCCGCGAGGGAACCACGGCGGGGCGACGGCGGCGCGACGTTGGGGCGGGGCTTGGGGCGGGGCTTGGGGCGGGGCTTGGGGCGACGGTTGAGGCGGCGGTTGGGGGCGGCGGTTGGGGGCGGCGGTTGGGCGTCAGGAGCCGCCACTCCGGGGGTCCGGCAACAGCGGAGACCGCACCTGTGAGGGCGTCTCGCCGTAAAGGGGAATCCGCGGGCGCGGGCGTTCCGCGAAATACCGCTCAGGAACCCCTCGCACCCGGCGGCGCGACGCGCACTCACCTCTCACCGGCAGGCGCCGCAGTCGACTTCTCCACGGAGGCCGTCCTCGATATGCGTATCGGATGCTCCACCGATTTCATCTCCCTCGGATACGCGGTCTTCCGAGGGATTGTCAGCCGGAATTTCCCGATTGCCGCCATCGGCCAGTTCGAAGAGTTCGTCGAGGTCGTATTCCGCGCGCTGCGGAGTTCCGTACCGGGTGATCTTCCCGCGGCTCGCCCATTTCCTTATGGTCGCCTCGGAAACGCCCATCGCGAGTGCGGCGAGTTCCGTGGGCACGGTGCGCGCGCGACGCCGGTCGGCGCTCACCGCACGGCGCCTTCCCGGGCCGGGCGGCCGGGGCGGGCGGGCGTGGCGGGTCCCGGTCGCCGGTCGCCGGGCCCGCGGCGTATCCGCTCGGCCAGCAGGAACCACTGGCGCGGAGGGATGGCGTGGCCGTGCTCGCAGCGGACCTGATCGGCGGCGGGCAGCGCGTCGCCCGCGGCGGTGGCCGGTCCGCGCAGCGTGCCGCCGCAGCCGGGCTGCGAGCAGGGTCCCAGCGGCGCCGACGCCTGCGGCGCCGGGCCGGCGGGCACGCCCGCGGACGCCAGCAGCTCGGCCACCTCGTCGGCGAGGTCCTGCGCCGCCGGGTGGCCGCAGAGCCAGTCCAGATGGCACACCAGGAACCGGAGCAGCCCTCTGACCTCGGTGTCACCGGCCCCCGGCACCCCCCGCTCGTCGGCGACCAGCCGCGCCCACGACTGGAGCACGGAGCGGATCGCCGAGCGCACCGCCACCGTCTCGTCGTCGAGCACGATCCCGACCGAGCGGCTGCCGCTGACCCGCTGCCGCAGTCCCACCGGGGAGCGCACCAGGGCGCGTTCGGACTCCTCGTAGAGGGTGAGCACCCGGCACAGGTCGGTCCGCAGCCGCTCCACGCACCGCCCGCACAGCCGTCGGCCCGAGGGGGAACCAGGTCTGCCCGGCCGGGCCTCGCCGCCGCAGCGCGCACACGCGGCGACGCGGTCGGCGGGCGTGGCGGGTGCATGCCGCGGTGCACGGGCCTGCGTCACGAGCGGGGGCGGGCACATGAGGACACCCTTTCTGGTCGGCCGGCCGGGTGGTCGAAATTCTCGTCCCGGCCGGAGGGGTGAATCGAAGGGCTGTTCGCAGCTGAGTCCGGCAGAACACTAGGCAGTCCTGCGGCGGGACGTCAAGGAAATAGGGGCGGGGCGGGCAGCGGCCGACCGGGGGAAATGTTTCGCCCAATGACATGCGGATGAAGGACGTGTGTGGAGACCCCGCCGGGCAGCGATCACCGGCGCGGCAACCGGCCGCCGACCGGCTTTGCACGGTCGCGCCAACCGGTCGCCGTCCAGCTTTGCGCCGGGCGTATGATCGCGATTCAGATCGGCTATTGACATTGCCGGAAGGGCACTGTCACACTTTTTCCGCGGCACACCTGTGCCCACATCGGGAAGCCTTCCTGGCTCCCGCGGGAGACCCGGAGCGCTCTCCTCGCCCCGAGCGCGACGCCGCGCCCCGGGCGGTCCCCCGCCCCTTCCCTTCCCTTCCGGTCCGGCCCGGCGCCCTGTCCGCCCGGCACCCTTGCGCCCGGCGCCCTTTCCCTGCCGGCCCCGGTGCGCCCGGAACCTCCCGGCGGTCCGCGGCCCGGCTACGGCTGCGGCCCGGCTACGGCTGCGGCTGCGGCTGCGGCTGCGGCACGACCGTCGCCCCGATCCCTCCCCCGTCGCCCCTTCGCTTCCACCTGCCGTGGAACACACCGAGAGGAGGCACCACCATGGACGCTGCCGTCATCGTCGTCGGCGCGGGCCCCACAGGACTGATGACCGCCGGCGAACTGCGGCTGGCCGGCGTCGACGTCCTCGTGCTGGACCGGCTGCCCCGGCCCAGCGGCGAGTCGCGCGGGCTCGGCTTCACCCCGCGCACCATGGAGGTCTTCGACCAGCGCGGGCTGCTGCCGCGCTACGGACCGCTCGACACCAGCCCGCTCGGCCACTTCGGCGGCGTGCCGGTGGACTTCGGCGTGCTCGACGGCGCGCACTTCAGCGTGCGGGGCGTGCCCCAGCACCGCACCGAGGCGGTGCTCGGCGACTGGATCACCGAACTCGGCGCGCGCGTGCTGCGCGGCACCGCGGTGGTGGGGCTTCGCGCGGACCCCGACGGCGTCAGCGTCGACGTGGACGGGCCGCGGGGCCGCCGCACCCTGCGGGCGGCCTGGCTGGTCGGGTGCGACGGCGGCCGCAGCACCGTACGCGGGCTCGCCGGATTCGCCTTCGACGGCACCGAGTCCACGATGGAGATGTTCCTCGCCGACATCGGCGACTGCGACATCGCGCCGCGCCCCATCGGCGAGTCGCTGCCGGGCGGCATGGCGATGTCGGTCCCGATCGGCGACGGCGTGCACCGGATCATCGCCTGCGAGCGCGGCGCCCGCCCCCGTGCCCGGCCGGAGGGACTGCGGTACGGCGAAGTGGCCGCCGCCTGGCAGCGGTTGACCGGCCAGGACATCGCCGGGGCCACGCCGCTGTGGATCAGCGCCTTCGGCGACGCCGCCCGGCAGGCGACCGAGTACCGCCGCGGCCGGGTGCTGCTGGCCGGCGACGCCGCCCACATCCA
Organism: Streptomyces sp. NPDC088194; assembly: GCF_040702025.1. Lineage (NCBI taxonomy): Bacteria > Bacillati > Actinomycetota > Actinomycetes > Kitasatosporales > Streptomycetaceae > Streptomyces > Streptomyces sp. NPDC088194. The sequence continues at coordinate 6,411 of NZ_JBFBIV010000025.1, forward strand.
CCTGCCCGCCGGGGGCCAGGGCATGAACACCGGCATCCAGGACGCCGTCAACCTCGGCTGGAAGCTCGGCGCCGTCGTACGCGGCGACGCCCCCGAGACCCTGCTGGACACCTACCACGGCGAGCGCCACCCGGTCGGGCGCCGGCTGCTCACCAACACCCGCGCGCAGGGCCTGCTCTACCTCAGCGGCAGCGAGGTGCAGCCGCTGCGCGACGTGCTCACCGGCCTGGTGGTCCACGACGAGGTGGGCCGGCACCTGGCCGGGATGGTCAGCGGCCTCGACATCCGCTACGACGTCGGGCCCGGCACGCACCCGCTGCTGGGCCGGCGCCTGCCGCACCAGGAACTGGCCACCGCCGGCGGCACGGTGGGCACCACCGAACTGCTCCACCCGGCCCGCGGCGTGCTTCTCGACCTCGCCGACGACCCGGGGCTGCGCCGCCGCGCCGCCGCCTGGCGCGACCGGCTGACGATCGTCACCGGCACGCCCCGGCACGGCGGTTCCGCTCCTCCGACCGGGACGAGGGCCGTCCTGGTCCGCCCGGACGGCCACGTGGCCTGGACCGCGCCGGGCACCGGCGTCCGGCTGGACGAGGCGCTGACCCGGTGGTTCGGCCCCGCCCACCGGCCCGTCCGCGCCGCCGCGGCCTGACCCGTACCCGAGGCCGCGGCCGCCGTATCCGAAGTCCGCCCCCCGAGCACCCGTCGCAGCCTCCCCCCGGGCCGGCCCCGTCACCGAACCCGCCCGACCGGCCGACCCCCTCAACCCGCCGCTCCCGTAAGCGACTTCGCCCCCGTCACCGGCCCCGTCCGCCCGACCAACCGTCCCCTCAACCCGCCGCTCCCGTAAGCGACTCCGCCCCCGTCACCGCGCAACCCGTAAGCGGCTCCGCCCGACCGACCGTCCCCGTAATCACCCCGCACCGCAGGGCCCGACGACGTGCCCCCCGCTCTCCTGTCACCCCGCCAACGGAACGACCGAGAGAAGGCCCCATGCACAGCACCCTGATCGTGGCCCGGATGGAACCCGGCCACGCCGCCGACGTCGGCGCGCTCTTCGCCGACTTCGACCGCACCGACGTGCCGCACCGGATGGGCACCCGGCGCCGCCAGCTGTTCTACTACCACGGCCTCTACTTCCACCTTCAGGACTTCGACGACAACGACGGCGGCACCCGGATCGAGGAGGCGAAGACCGACCCCCGCTTCGTGCGGATCAGCGCCGACCTCAAGCCGTTCATCGGCGCCTACGACCCGGCGACCTGGCGGTCCCCCTCCGACGCCATGGCCACCCGGTTCTACGACTGGGACGGTTCGGCATGAGCGGGCGGCGCGTCGTCATCACCGGTATCGGCGTCCTCGCCCCCGGCGGCGTGGGCGTCAAGAACTTCTGGAGCCTGCTCAGCGAGGGCCGCACCGCGACGCGGGGCATCACCTTCTTCGACCCCGCGCCCTTCCGTTCCCGTATCGCGGCCGAGATCGACTTCTGCCCCGAGGCGCACGGCCTCGGCCCGCAGGAGATCCGCCGGATGGACCGGGCGGCCCAACTGGCGGTGGCCGCCACCCGCGAGGCGCTCGACGACAGCGGCCTCGACATCGGTGCCCTGGACCCGCACCGGGTCGGCGTCACCGTCGGCAGCGCGGTCGGCGCGACCACCGGGCTCGACACGGAGTACCGCGTCGTCAGCGACGGCGGCCGGCTGGCCGAGGTCGACCACACCTACGCGGTGCGGCACCTGTACGACTACCTCGTCCCCAGTTCGTTCGCCGCCGAAGTGGCCTGGACCGCGGGCGCCGAGGGGCCCTCGGCCGTGGTCTCCACCGGTTGCACCTCCGGCATCGACTCGGTCGGCCACGCGGTCGAGCTGATCCGGGAGGGCAGCGCCGACGTCATGGTGGCCGGCTCCTCCGACGCCCCCATCTCCCCCATCACGGTGGCCTGCTTCGACGCCATCAAGGCCACCACCCCCCGCAACGACGACCCCGCGCACGCCTCCCGCCCCTTCGACGGCACCCGCAACGGGTTCGTGCTCGGCGAGGGCGCGGCCTTCTTCGTCCTGGAGGAACTCGGCAGCGCCCGCAGGCGAGGCGCCCGGGTCTACGCCGAGATCGCCGGCTACGCCTCCCGCTGCAACGCCTTCCACATGACCGGACTGCGGCCGGACGGCGCGGAGATGGCCGAGGCGATCCGGGTCGCCCTGGACGAGGCCCGGCTCGACCCCTCCGCCGTGGACTACGTCAACGCCCACGGTTCGGGGACCAAGCAGAACGACCGGCACGAGACGGCCGCGTTCAAGCGCAGCCTCGGCGAGCATGCCCGCAGGGTCCCGGTCAGCTCGATCAAGTCGATGGTGGGCCACTCGCTGGGCGCCATCGGCTCCATCGAGATCGCCGCGTCGGCGCTCGCGATACGGCACGACGTGGTGCCGCCCACCGCGAACCTGCACACCCCCGACCCCGAGTGCGACCTCGACTACGTCCCGCTCACCGCCCGCGAGCACCGCACCGACACCGTGCTCACCGTCGGCAGCGGCTTCGGCGGCTTCCAGAGCGCCATGGTGCTCGCCGAGCCCGACCGGAGCGCGGCGTGACCGGGGCAGCGGCGACCGGGGCCGTGGCGACCCGGGCGCCGGTGACCGGGGCGGTGGTCACCGGTCTCGGCATCGTGTCGCCCACCGGCCTCGGCACGCGCGAGTACTGGTCCGCGGCCGTCGAAGGGCGCAGCGCCATCCGGGCGATCACCCGCTTCGACGCGGACCGTTATCCCGCCCGGCTGGCCGGGGAGATCTCCGGCTTCGTCGCCGAGGACCACCTGCCGGGCCGGCTGATCCCGCAGACCGACCGTATGACGCGGCTGGCCCTGGTCGCCGCCGACTGGGCGCTGGACGACGCGGGGATCGACCCGTCGCAGCACGCCGCGTTCGACATGGGTGTGGTCACGGCCAGCACCTCCGGCGGCTTCGAGTTCGGGCAGAACGAGCTGCGGAAGCTGTGGAGCCAGGGCGGGCAGTACGTGAGCGCGTACCAGTCCTTCGCCTGGTTCTACGCCGTCAACAGCGGCCAGATCTCCATCCGCCACGGCATGAAGGGGCCCTCCGGCGTGGTCGTCAGCGATCACGCCGGCGGCCTGGACGCGCTCGCGCACACCCGGCGGCTCATCCGCAAGGGCACCCCGGTGATCGTCTCCGGCGGTGTGGACGCGGCGCTGTGCCCCTGGGGCTGGGTGGCCCAACTCGCCAGCGAGCGGCTCAGTACGAGCGACGACCCGGCCGGCGCCTACCTGCCCTTCGACGCCTCCGCCGCCGGCCACGTCCCCGGCGAGGGCGGGGCCATCCTCCTGGTGGAGGACGCCGCCTCGGCGCGCCGCCGCGGGGTGCCCGGCTACGGCGTCATCGCGGGCTACGGCGCCTCCTTCGACCCGCGGCCGGAGACCGGCCGGGAGCCGGGGCTGCGGCACGCCATCGACACCGCCCTCCGCGACGCGCGGGTGACGGCCGAGCAGATCGACGTGGTCTTCGCCGACGCCGCGGGCCTGCCCGCGCTGGACCGGGTCGAAGCGGACGCCCTCGCGGCGGTGTTCGGCCCCGGCGGCGTCCCGGTCACCGCCCCCAAGACCGCCACCGGCCGGCTCGGCTCCGGCGCGGCCCCGCTGGACCTGGCCGGTGCGCTGCTGGCCCTGCGGCACGGCGTGATCCCGCCGACCGTCCACGTCCGGCCCGACCCCGCGTACCGCATCGACCTGGTCACCGGCGCGGCCCGTGAAGTCCCGCTGCGCACGGCCCTGGTCCTGGCGCGCGGCTACGGCGGCTTCAACTCGGCCGTGGTGGTCCGCGCGGCGGAGCCGATCTGAACCGATCCGAGCCGATCCGAGCCGCTCGGATCTGAACTCGTCCGAGCCGGTCCGAGCCGGTCCCGGCGGCGCCCGGCGCGTGGCCGTCCCGCCGCGGTCCGGGCGCCCCGGAGCCCTCGGCCCCGGCCGGCACCGTGCCCCCGCACCCCCACTCCCCCGCACCGATGAGAGGACGTCATGCCCCAACTGCCCTTCCACCTCGATGACCTGCGCCGAATCCTGCGGGAGGGGGCCGGCGCCGACGAGACCGTCGACCTCGACGGCGAGATCCTCGACACCGACTTCGACGCGCTCGGCTACGAGTCGCTCGCCCTGCTGGAGACCGGCAGCCGGATCGAGCGCGAGTACGGCATCGCGCTCGCCGACGACGCGCTCGCGCCGGACACCACCCCCCGGGCGCTGATCGCCGCCGTGAACGGCGAACTGGCCGCGGCCCCGCCCGCGTGACCCGCATCCCCCGCGTACCCGGGCCCGGGTACGCCTCGACACCCGTCGCCCGCGAGGGCGCCGCCAGGACCAAGGAGCAGGACGTGGCACCAAGCGAACAGCCGGACCGGCAGGGCCGGTCCCAACAGGCCGAACGCAGCGAACGCACCGAAGGACCCGAAGGACCCGACCGTGACGAACGCGTCGCCGTCGTCACCGGCGGAACCAGCGGCATCGGCCTGGCCGTCGCCCGCCAACTCGCCGAGCAGGGGCACCGGGTCTTCCTCGGCGCACGCACCGGCGAAGCGGTCACCACCACCGTCAAGGAACTGCGCGCCGCCGGGCTCACCGTGGCCGGTGCCGAGGTCGACGTGCGCGCCCCCGGCTCGGTGCGGCTCTTCGTCGAGGCCGCCGTCGCCGCGTTCGGAAACGTCGACATCCTGGTCAACAACGCCGGGCGCTCCGGCGGCGGCGTCACCGCCGACATCGCCGACGAGCTGTGGTACGACGTGATCGACACCAACCTCAACAGCGTCTTCCTGGTCACCCGGGAGGTGCTGACCACCGGCGGCCTGCGGGACCGGCCGTGGGGCCGGATCGTCAACATCGCGTCCACCGCGGGCAAGCAGGGCGTCGTCCTCGGGGCTCCGTACTCCGCGTCCAAGCACGGCGTGGTCGGCTTCACCAAGGCACTCGGCAACGAGCTGGCCCCCACCGGCATCACCGTCAACGCCGTCTGCCCCGGCTACGTGGAGACGCCCATGGCCCAGCGGGTGCGGGCCGGTTACGCCCAGGCGTGGGACGTCAGCGAGGGCGACGTCCTCACCCGCTTCCAGGCGAAGATCCCGCTCGGCCGCTACTCCACCCCGCAGGAGGTGGCCGGCCTCGTCGGCTACCTGGTCTCCGACGCGGCCGCGTCGGTCACCTCGCAGGCCCTCAACGTCTGCGGCGGCCTGGGCAACTTCTGACCCGGCCCCGTACCCGCCCCGTACCCGGGCCACCCGACCCCTCACGGAGGTTCCCATGCCGCCGAGCGGCACACACGAGACCGAGCACACCGTCACCGTCGCGGCCCCGGCGGCCGCCGTCTACCAGTTGCTCGCCGATGTCGAGAACTGGCCGCTGATCTTCCCGCCCACCATCTACGTCGACCACCTGGAGCGCTCCGGAGACCAGGAGCGCATCCGTATCTGGGCCACCGCCAACGGCGAGGCGAAGAGCTGGACGTCGCACCGCTCGCTGGACCCGGACGCCCGCCGGATCGACTTCCGCCAGGAGGTCTCCGCCCCGCCGGTCGCGCGCATGAGCGGCACGTGGATCGTCGAGGAGGCGGGCGAGGGCTCCCGGGTCCGGCTGCTGCACGACTACCGCGCCGTGGACGACAGCCCGCAGGGGCTGGAGTGGATCGACCGCGCGGTGGACCGCAACTCCCGCACCGAGCTGGCCGCGCTGCGCGAGAACGTCGAACGCGCGCACGGCGCCGCGGAGTTGACGTTCACCTTCGAGGACGTGGTGCAGATCGACGGCTCGGTGAAGGACGTCTACGACTTCGTCAACGAGGCCGACCAGTGGGAGCACCGGCTGCCGCACGTCGCCCGGGTCCGGCTCACCGAGCACACCCCCGGCCTCCAGACGCTGGAGATGGACACCCGCGCGAAGGACGGCAGCACCCACACCACCGCGTCCCACCGGGTCTGCCTGCCCCCGCACCGGATCGCCTACAAGCAGGTCACGCTGCCGGCGCTGCTGTCGCTGCACACCGGCCTGTGGACGTTCACGGACACCGGCCGCCGGGTCACGGCGGCGTCGCGGCACACGGTCGTCCTGGACCCCGGGGCGATCCGCGGCGTCCTGGGTCCCGAGGCGGACGTGGCGTCGGCCCGCGAGTACGTCCGCGGGGCGCTGAGCGCCAACAGCCTGGCGACGCTCGGCCTCGGCCGGGACTACGCGGAAAGCAGGCGCTGAACGATGACCACCGTGAACGGCACCTCCTCCCCGAAGCGCACCCCCGCGACCGGCACCGCCGCGAACGATGCCCCCGGCCTCGACGCCGACGCCGACGTCGTCGTCATCGGCGCCGGCCCCGTCGGGCTGCTGCTCGCCGACGAACTGCGGCTGGGCGGCGCCGACGTGCTCGTACTGGAGCGGCTGGCGGAACCCACCACCGAGTCCCGCGCCTCCACCCTGCACGCGCGCACCATGGAACTCCTCGACAGCCGGGACCTGCTGACCCGGTTCGGCGTCCTCCCCCAGGACCCGCGCGGCCACTTCGGCGGCATCCCGCTGGACCTCACCGTGCCGGGCCCCTACCCCGGCCAGTGGAAGGCGCCGCAGACCGTGACCGAGAAGCTGCTGGCTTCCCTGGCCGCGGACCTGGGCGTGCGGGTGCTGCGCGGCCACGACGTGCACGCCGTCGAACCCGGCGCCGACCACGTCGCGTTGCTCGCCCGGACCCCGGACGGCACCGACACGCGGATACGGGCCCGCTACGCCGTCGCCTGCGACGGGCAGGACAGCGCGCTGCGCGGCCTGCTCGGGGCGGACTTCCCCGGCCGGCCCGCCGAACGCGAACTGCTGCGGGCCGACGTCGCCGGCCTCGACATCCCCGACCGCCGCTTCGAACGGCTGGATCGCGGACTGGCCATCGCCGCCCGGCGCGGCGACGGGGTGACGCGGGTGATGGTCCACGAGTTCGGCACGCAGCCCTCCCCCGGCCGCGCCACGGACTTCGCGACCGTCGCCGACGTCTGGAAGCGGGTCACCGGGGAGGAGATCGGCCACGGCACCCCGCTGTGGTCCGGGTCCTTCGACGACTCCGTCCGCCAGCTCACCCGCTACCGGCACGGACGCGTGCTGTTCGCCGGCGACGCCGCCCACCGGCAGCTCCCGGTCGGCGGGCAGGCACTCAACCTCGGCCTCCAGGACGCCTTCAACCTCGGCTGGAAACTCGCGTCGGCCGTCCGGGCCGAGGCCGCCGGGCCGGGCACGTTCGCCGACGCGCTCCTGGACACCTACCACGCCGAGCGGCACCCGGCCGGGCAGCAGGTGCTCACCTCGATCACCGCGCAGGCGCTGCTGCTGCTCGGCGGCCCCGAAGTGGGCCCGGTGCGGGCGGTGTTCGAGGAGCTGATCGCCCTGGCCCCGGCCCGCCGGCACCTCGCGGGCGCGGTCAGCGGCCTCGACACGCGCTACGACCTGGGCGGTGGCCACCGGCTGACCGGCGCGCTGCTGCCGCACGTCCCCCTGCACACGTCCGAGCGCGCGGGCGAGGATACGGGCACGGGCGGCGGCGCGGCCCCGTCGCGAACGGTCACCCACAGCGCCGCGCTCCTGCGCGACGGGCGCGGCCTGCTGCTGGACCTCACCGGCGACGACGCGCACGGGGAGCGGCTGGCCCGCGCCGTCGCGCCCTGGCTCCCGCGGGTGCGGCACGTCCGCGCGCGGACGGCGGGGCCCGGGGCGGTCCGGCTGGACGACGTCGGAGCCGTGCTGGTCCGCCCGGACGGCCACGTGGCCTGGGCGACCGGCCCCGACGCCACGCCGGCCCGGGCGCTGGCCGGCGCGCGGAGAGCCCTGCGCCGCTGGTTCGGCCCGCCGGCCCGTTGAACCCCCGGCCCGCCGACCCGCCGACCTGCCGGCCCGCTACCGAAGAGGCGGTACCGCCATGACCCGTCCCCTCCGCGCCACCACCCGCGCCGCCGCCCCCGGCACGCCCGGCGCGCCCTCGCACGAGGACGCCGCCGGCCTCGCGGACCTGCTCGACCGCGCCGAGATCGGCGGTCTCCTCGACCGCTACCTGCTGGACTTCGACAGCCGCCCGGACCCGCCGCGCGACGACTCCTTCTACCGCTCGCTGTTCACCGAGGACCTGGACCTGCGGTTCCCCGTGGGCGGTCACCGCGGGCTGGCCGGCCTGGCGCAGTTCCAGCACGCCGCCAAGCGGAACTGGGCGCGCACCCACCATGCCAGCACCAACCACGTGGTGGAACTCCTCGGCGACAGGGCCGAGGTGTCCGCCAAGCTCCTGGTGACCCATGTGCACCCGCCGCTGTCGGGCCGGGCCGACCTGCGGACCGGCAGCCGGATCGAGGCGGAGGCGGTCCGTACTGCGGACGGCTGGCGGTTGCGCGCCTTGGCGATCCACCTGGTGTGGAGCCGCGGCGACCTGCCGTCGGGTGCGGGCCGGCGGTGAGCGCCGCCTCCGCCGCGGCGGTCGCACGGGGCCCTCCCGCCTCCGGCGTCACCTCGCTCCCACGCGCTGCCGGGCCTCGCCGGACCGCTCCATGTCGCCTGTCGACGGCGCGTGTTGACGCTCCGCTTCGGCATGTGTCACGCTTTCCAGGCGGCTTCGCCCTGCCCGGAAAACGACGGTTCGTCGACGACCTGCCGAGCAGCGCCTCTCGGAATCTCGGAATCTCCCACTCCGCACCTTGCCGCAGTCCACCCCGCCCGGTGCCCCCGCGTCTCCTCGTCGTGCGCTCTCGCGCGAACGCCGCAGGCGCGGACGGTTCCGGACGCGGTGCGCCGCCATCCGCCCCGCGCGCCGACAGCGCGCCGGTGGGGCGGTGCGCCGGTGGACCGGCAACCCCATCTTGGAGGCAGCTTCGCCATGTCCGCTCCGCTTCCACCCCCCGTCCGGATACTCCAACTGGCGACCGCCGGCTGGATGTCCCAGGTCGTCAGCGCCGCCGCCGAGCTCGGAGTCGCCGACGCGCTGGCCGCCGGCCCCCGTACCGTCGAGCAGATCGCCGTGGACATCGACGCCCACGCCCCCACGCTCTACCGGCTGCTGCGTGCCTGCGCCGACATCGAGCTGTTCGAGGAGCGACCGGACCGGGTCTTCGCGCTCACCGAGCTCGGCGACGCGCTGCGCAGCGACTCACCGGTCTCCCTGCGCGACTTCGCCATCTGGACCGGCCTGCCCGCCGAGCGCCACACCTGGACCCAACTGGCCCGCAGCGTCCGCACCGGCGCACCCGCCTTCGAGGGCGTGCACGGCGTGCCGGTGTGGGACCACATCCGTGAACACCCCGACGTGCTGGGCGTGTTCGACCGGGCCATGACGCAGACGTCCCGGCAGATCATCGGATCGATCGTCGCGGCCTACGACTTCGGCGGGCTGCGCACGCTTGTCGACGTCGGCGGCGGGCGCGGCGCCCTGCTGTCGGCGATCCTGGCGGCCAACCCCGATCTGCGCGGGGTGCTGTACGACCAGCCGGAGGTCGTCGCCGAGTCCGGGCCGGTGCTGAAGGAGGCCGGTGTCACCGAGCGCAGCACGACCGAGGGCGGCGACTTCTTCGACTCCGTGCCCGCCGGCGGCGACGCCTACCTGCTCTCCAACATCATCCACGACTGGGACGACGAGCCGTCGGTCCGCATCCTGTCGCACGTGCGCGCGGTGCTGCCCGCGCACGGACGGGTGCTGCTGGTCGAGGCGGTGCTGCCGACCGACCGTCCGGCGCTGAACGTGAAGCTGATGGACCTGGACATGCTCGTGCTGTGCGGCGGACGCCAGCGCACCGAGGCGGAGTTCGCCGCCCTGCTGGCCCGCGCCGGACTGCGGCTGACCCGGGTCGTCCCCGGCGGCCACTGCAGCGTGGTCGAGGCCGTTCCCGCCTGACCGCGGCCCCGGCCCGACCCGCCCGCCCCCGAGCACGTCCCGCGCCCGACCGCGCCCCGACCCCACGGAGACACCATGCCTTTGCTCTCGCCCGACGACGGCTATCTGACCGTGTTCAACCTCTTCCGCACCGAGACCGAGCAGGGCCAGGACCGGCTGCTCGACGCGATGCGGGACATCATCGACCACGCCGACTACCCCGGGTGGATCTCCTCGACCCTCCACGCCGGCCGGGACGAGCGCGGCACCGCCAACGTCATCCAGTGGCGCAGCCTCGAAGACCTCCAGGCCCGCTACGCCGGCGAGGGGTTCAAGCACCACACCGTGCCGCTCTTCAACGAACTCGCCACCTCCATCCGCCTGTTGCAGACCGAGGTGGTCGCCTCGCAGCTGCACCCGGACCTGGAGCAGGTGGAGTTCTCCACCCGCCGCGACGACTACACGGTGATCATCGTCTTCGACGTCGACCCGCAGAACCAGAAGGACCTGGTCGACACCCTCGCCCAGCCGGAGGAGTGGGTCCGCACCCGGCCCGGGCACCGCTCCCACACCATCCTGCGCGGCCTCGACGGCACCACCGTCGTCAACTACGCCCAGTGGGAGAGCAAGGAGGCGTACGACGCCTTCCACCGGCTGCCGGAGGAGGACCGCCCGGTCAGCGTCCGGCAGGGCCGGGAGCACGCCCGCTCGCTGATCACCGCACGCGACGCCAACACGTACACCGTCGTGCACGACCGGTCGGCGGCCGGCTGACCCGGGCGCCACCGCAGCACCGCACCACCCGTCCACGAACGAGGAGAACGCACCGATGCCGCAGCACACCACGTTGTTCGGATTCGCCCCAGGGACCGAGACCGCCCGGGCGGCCGAGATCGTCCGGCTCGGCGTGCAGGCCGACCGGGCCGGCCTCGACCTGTTCTCCACCTCGGACCATCCGTACTACGGGCACCGGCTGGACGCGTACTCCACGCTGGGCTTCGTCCTCGGTGCCACCTCGGGCATCGCCGGGCTGGCGAACGTGACCAACCTGCCCAGCCGGCCCGCGCCGGTGCTCGCCCGCGCGCTCACCTCCCTGTCGGCCCTGTCCGGCGGCCGGATCGTGCTCGGGATCGGCGCCGGCGGGCTGTGGGACGACATCGAGCGGTTCGGCCGGCCCCGGCTCGGCCCCGGCCAGGCGGTGCGCGCGCTGGAGGAGGCGATCACGCTGGTGCGCGCGCTGTCCGGCGGGGGCGAACCGGTCACCTTCCTCGGCGAGTTCAACGAGGTGCGCGGGATCGAACCGGCCGACGTGCCGGCGCCGCTGATCTGGACCGGCTCGCTCGGCGAGCGGTCGCTCGCCGTGACCGGCCGGCTCGCCGACGGCTGGATACCCGGCCACGCCTCGGACTGGGTGAGCGAGCGGTACCGCGCGTCCCGGCCGCTGGTCGACCGGGCCGCCGAGCAGGCCGGTCGCGATCCGTCCGCCGTCGCCACCGTCTTCAACCTGCCGGGGCAGATCACCGAGGCGCCCCTGGCCCGGACCCGCGACGACAGCGGCCGCTGGGTCGGCGGCTCGGTGCGGCAGTGGACGGACGAACTCACCGGCGCCGTCCTGGAACACGGCGCCGCCGGCTTCATCCTCTTCCCCACCGGCGACGCCCCCCTCGACACCGCCCTCGGGCGGTGGGCCGAGGAGGTCGTGCCGGCCGTCCGCGAGAACGTCGCCAAGGGCTGACCGCCGCGACGCCCGCACCACCCCGCCACCCGCCGCCGTACGGCATCCACCCGTGCGACCGGCACGACCCGCAACGGACCGCACCACCGCACCACCGCACCACCGCACCACCGCACCACCGACACACCCTGACGGCCGGGCCGCGCCACGCGGTCCGGCCGCCGCCATGCCACCACCAGGTACCTCCGGGAGACCCGCATGTCCCGCCTCAGCCGCAGACCCGTCCCGCTCGCCGTCGCCACCGCCGCCGTGCTCCTCGCCGCGGCCTGCGGCTCCGGTTCGGGGTCGGGCGGCAGCACCTCCTCCGCCGGCAAACCCGTCTCCGGCGGTTCCCTCACCTACGCGGTGGACACCGAACCGGTCTCCTGGGACATCGACGTCAGCCAGCAGGACATCACCGGCTCCATCCAGCGCAACGTCTTCGACTCCCTCGTCTACCAGGACGACAAGGGGCAGTTCCACGCCTGGCTCGCCTCGTCCTGGACGGTCGCCAAGGACCTGCGCACCTACACCTTCCACCTGCGCAAGGACGTCACCTTCACCGACGGCACCCCGTTCAACGCCCAGGCGGTCAAGGCCAACTTCGACCGGATCGTGGACCCGGCGACCAAGTCGCAGTACGCCGCCGGGCTGCTCGGCCCCTACACCGGAACGAAGGTCGTCGACCCCTACACCGTCCAGATCACCTTCTCCAAGGCGTTCGCCCCCTTCCTGCAAGCGGCCAGCACCCCCTACCTCGGCTTCTACTCGCCGGCCGCGATCGCCAAGTACGGCTCCAAGCTCGGCGCCGGCGGCCCCGCCGACGTGGGCACCGGCCCGTTCGTGTTCTCCTCCTACACCAAGGGCCAGAGCGCCGTGCTGACCCGGAACCCCAAGTACCGGTGGGCGCCGTCCACCGACGCCCACCAGGGCCCCGCCTACCTCGACAAGCTCACCTACCGCTTCCTCAGCCAGGACTCGGTCCGGGTCGGAGCGCTGCGCAGCGGACAGGTCCAGGTCGCCAAGTCCATCCCGCCGACCGACGTCAAGACCCTCACCCCCGGCGCCGGCCTCACCGTGATCTCCAAGCAGGCGCCCGGCGGCGTGTACAACCTGGTCCTCAACGCCTCCCGCGGACCCTTCACCGACCAGCGCGTCCGCCAGGCGGTGCAGCGCGGCATCAACGTCGACGCCGACGTCAAGAGCGTGTACTTCGGCGCCTACCAGCGCGCCTGGAGCCCGCTGTCCCCGGCGACCATCGGCTACGACTCCTCGCTGACCGGCACCTGGCCGTACGACCCGACCCTGGCGGCGAAGCTGCTGGACCAGGCCGGCTGGACCACGCGGGACTCCGCGGGCTACCGCACCAAGAACGGCAAGCGGCTGTCCCTGGTCTGGCCGCTGATGCCGCAGAACCTCGTCAGCCAGCAGCACGACATCCTCGGCCAGGCCGTGCAGGCCGACCTGAAGAAGCTCGGCATCCAGGTGGAGCGGCCGCGGCAGGACGTCGGCACCTTCGTCAAGCAGCTCTTCGGCGGCAAGGACGACATCTCCGACTACAGCTGGTCCCGGGCCGACCCGGACGTGCTGCGGCTGTACTTCAACAGCGCCGAGACCCCCGCGAAGGGCGGCGCCAACGGCACCTTCATCAAGGACGCCGACCTCGACAAGTGGACCGAGCAGGGCCAGACCACCCTCGACCCGGCCGGCCGGGCCAGGTACTACACCCAGGTCCAGAAGCGCGCCGTCGACCTCTCCCTGGTGGTGCCGATGTACGTCGTCTCCTCGGTGTACGGCGCCTCCAGCCACGTGCACGGCATCGCCGCCGACGCCAACACCTGGCTGGAGTTCCACGACGCCTGGCTCGGGAAGTGACGTGAAGGCGACACACCTGCTCCGGGCGGTCGCCCGGCGGGTGGCGGCGGCCGTGGCAGTGCTCCTGGGCGCCGCCACGGTCGCGTTCGCCGCTCTGCAACTCATCCCCGGCGACCCGGTGACCACCATGCTCGGCCCGTTCAGCTCCGCCTCACCGGAGGTCCGCGACCGCATCCGCGCCCAGTACGGCCTGGGCGAACCGGTGTGGCAGCAGTACCTGCACTACCTCGGCCACCTGCTGCGCGGGAACCTCGGGGAGTCCTACCAGGTGCAGCGCCCGGTCAGCTCGCTGATCAGCGGCCAGCTCGCCCCGACCGCGCAACTGGCCCTGGCCGCGCTGGCGGTGGCCCTGCTGCTGGCCGTGCTCAGCGCCACCGCCACCGCCGGACGGCGCCCGGTGCTGCGCGGCGCCGCGTCGCTGCTGGAACTGCTCACCGTCTCCAGCCCGTCGTACTGGACCGGCATCCTGCTGCTCACCGTGTTCTCCTTCCACTGGCAGCTGTTCCCGGTGGCCGGCGCGCAGAACGGCACCGCGCTGGTGCTGCCCGCGCTGACCCTGGCGCTGCCCATGACCGGCGTGCTGGCCCAGGTGCTGCGCGAGGGGCTGGAGACCGCGCTGCACGAGCCGTTCGCGGTGACCGCGCGCTCCCGGGGGCTGAGCACCACCGCGGTACGGCTGCGCCACGCGCTGCGGCACGCGGCGCTGCCGCTGATCACCCTGACCGGCTGGCTGGCCGGTTCGCTGCTGGGCGGCGCGGTGCTGGTCGAGACGGTGTTCGGCCGGCCCGGCATCGGCGCCCTCATCCTCCAGGCGACCACCAACAAGGACATGCCCCTGGCGATCGGTCTGGTGCTGCTGTCCGCCCTGGTGTTCGTCGTGCTCTCGACCCTGGTGGACCTGCTCTACCTGGTCATCGACCCCCGGCTCAGGACGGACCAGGTGACACCGTGACCGTGCTCCCCACCCTGGAGTCCGCTCCGCATCCGCCGGCCGCGCCCGCGGCCCGCGCCGGGCGCCGACCGCGCCCCCGTACCCTGCTGCTCGGCGCGGCCGTGCTCTTCCTCGCCCTGCTGGTGGTGGCCGCCGCGGCGCCGGGACTGTTCACCGGGAACGCGCCCGACACCACCGACCCGCTCCAGGCGCTGCGGCCGCCCGGCTCTGGCCACTGGTTCGGCACCGACCAGCTCGGCCGCGACCTCTACACCCGGGTCGTCTACGGCACCCGGCTGTCGCTGCTGCTCGGCGCCGGCGCCACCGCGCTGTCCGTGCTGGCCGGCGCCGCCCTCGGCCTTGCCGCCGGGCTCGGCGGGCGGGTGGCCGACCAGGTCCTCATGCGGGTCGCCGACGTGCTGCTGGCCCTTCCGCCGATCCTGCTGGCCCTGCTGGCGGTCGCCGTCCTCGGCAGCGGCACCGTGAACGTCGCGATCGCCATCGCGGCCGCGTTCGCCCCCGGTTACGCCCGGATCGTCCGCGCCGAGACCCTGGTCGTGCGCCGCTCCGGCTACGTCGAGGCCGCCACCACCCTGGGCCTGTCCCGGCCGGTCCTGGTGTGGCGGCACGTCGTGCCCAACGCGCTCGGCCCGCTGCTGGTCCTGGCCACCGTCGGCTTCGGCTCCTCGCTCATCGCCGCCTCCGGGCTGAGCTTCCTGGGCCTGGGACCGCAGCCGCCCACCGCGGAGTGGGGCGCGATGCTCGACCAGGGCCGCGACTTCCTGCAGACCGCCTGGTGGCTGGGCATCTTCCCCGGCGCCGCCATCACCGCGACCGCGCTGGTGGTCAACATCGTGGGCCGCCAGGCCCAGGCCCGCTTCACCCGGAGGACCGGCCGATGACGCCCCTGCTCACCGTCGACGGCCTCGACGTGTCCTTCGGCGCGCTGCGCGCCGTACGGGAGGTCTCCTTCACCCTCGACGCCGGCGAATGCCTCGCCGTGGTGGGCGAGTCCGGCTCCGGCAAGAGCGTCACCGCCCGCGCCCTGGTCGGGCTCGCGGGAGACGGCGCGCGGGTACGCGCCGGGACGCTGTCGTTCGACGGCCACGACCTCACCCGGCTGCGCGAGCCGCAGTGGCGGCGGCTGCGCGGGCGGCGGGTCGGCCTGGTCCTCCAGGACGCCCTGTCCTCGCTCGACCCGCTGCGCACCGTCGGCGCCGAGATCGCGGAGCCGCTGCGCGTGCACGGCGTGGCGGCCCGCCAGGACCGCGCCGAGCGGGTGCGGGAACTCCTCGCCGATGTCGGCGTACCCGAACCCGGGCGCCGCGCCGCGCAGTATCCTCACCAGCTCTCCGGCGGGCTGCGGCAGCGCGCCCTGATCGCCTCGGCCATCGCCGCGGGCCCCGACCTGCTCGTCGCCGACGAGCCCACCACCGCCCTCGACGTGTCCGTGCAGGCACAGATCCTCGACCTGCTCGACCGGCTGCGCCGCGAGGGCACGGCGCTGCTGCTGATCAGTCACGACCTGTCCGTGGTGGCCCGGCTCGCCGACCGGGTGGCGGTGATGTACGGCGGGCGGATCGTCGAGACGGGCACCGGCCGGCGGGTGCTGGAACGGCCGCGCCATCCCTACACCCGGGCGCTGCTGGACGCGGTGCCGGCCCTGCACGCCAAGGGCACCCGGCTCTCGGTGCCCGCGGTGCCGAGACCGCACGCCGGCCCGGACGGCTGCCCCTACGCCCACCGGTGCGCGGCCGCCGACGAGACCTGCCGCACCCTGCTGCCGGTCGTCTCCGGCGCGGACACCGCGGTCTGCCACCACCCGCTGGACGGGCCGGAGTCGGAGCAAACGCCGGTACGCACGCCGGTGCGCACGCCGGCCGTGGCGCGAAGCGCGGCGCGCGACCGCAGGCCGCCGGGCGCGGCCGGGCGCGCGGAGGACCTCGCGGAGCGGGCGCCGCTGCTGGAGGTCGACGCGGTGTCGAAGGGCTTCCGCGGCCCGGACGGCTCGGTGCACCACGCGGTGCGTGACGTCTCGCTCCGCCTGGGCGCGGGCGAGGCGGTCGGCGTGGTCGGCGAGTCCGGCTCGGGCAAGACCACCGTCGCGAGGATCATCCTCGGCCTGCTGCCGCCCGACACCGGGCAGGTGCGGTTCGACGGGCGGCCGTGGAGCGGGGTGCCGGAGCGGGAGCGCCGCGCCGCGCGTCCCCGTATCCAGGCGGTGCAGCAGGACCCGCTGGGCTCGTTCGACCCCCGCTACAGCGTGGAGCGGGTGGTCGGCGAGGCCGTGGCCCGGGCCGGGGTGCGCGGCCGCGCCGGACGCCGCACGCGGGCCGCTGAGTTGCTGGACCGGGTGGGGCTGCCCGCCGCGGTGCTGCAACGCCGTCCCGCCGAACTGTCCGGCGGGCAGCGCCAGCGCGTGGCCATCGCCCGCGCGCTGGCCACCGCGCCCGACGTGGTGGTCTGCGACGAGCCGGTCTCGGCACTCGACGTGTCGGTGCAGGCGCAGATCCTCGATCTGCTCGCCGACATCCAGCACGACCTCGGGGTGGCGCTGCTGTTCATCTCCCACGACCTCGGCGTGGTCCATCACGTCAGCGACCGGGTCGTGGTGATGAAGGACGGGCAGGTGGTGGAGAGCGGTCCGGTGGAAGCCGTCTTCGCCGCACCCTCGCACGCCTACACCCGCACGCTGCTGGCGGCAGCGGCGCCCACCGCCACGTCTCCGGCTGACGCCGAACCACCGGCGACCGCGGCGTCCCGGCCCGCCGGTTCCGCCTGACCCCGGGCGGGGACACGGCAGCGGCCGAGGCCGCGCCTTCGGCTACGACCGCACACCTCAAGGGCCCTGGGGCCACGGGAACATCCGTGGACCCAGGGCCCTTTGCGCTGTCAGCCGCCACTCGGGAGCCGCCCGGGACGCCAGGTGGACGCCGTACGCACGCCGCTCGGGCGCCGGTCGGACAGCGTACGCACGCCGTACGCGCGCCGCTCGGGCGCCGGTTCCGCTCCGGTCGCGGTGCCGTCAGGCCCCGGCGGCCTCGGGCTGTGCGGCGGTGTCGGCCGGGGCCGGGCGGGCGGGCGGCGGCACGAAGTCCTTCTGCCGGATCAGCAGGGCGCTGAGCACCGCCGACACCAGCGCCACGACCGCGCCGATCCACAGGATCAGGTTGAGCCCGCTGGCGAAGCCGTGGTGCTCGCTGCGGGTGGTGAACACGGTGCCGAGCACCGCGATCGCGGTGGCCAGCCCGACCTGCCGGGCGGTGGCGTTCACCCCCGACGCCACACCCGCCTGGGCCGGGGCGACCACACCGACGGCCGTGGAGGCCAGCGGCACGGTGACCATGCCCGCGCCCGCGCCGGAGACGATCATCCCCGCCAGCAGGTGCGTCCACGTCGAGGAGTCCTTCACCCCGGTCATCAGGGCGATGCCGACGGCGATGAGCACGAAGCCGACGCTGATCATCAGCCGTACCGGGACCGCGGAGCTGAGCCGCCCGGCGGTCGTGGACGCCACGAACATCGCCCCGGTCAGCGCGAGCAGCCGCAGGCCCGCCTGGGCGGGGCTGAAGTGCAGGTCCTGCTGGAGGTAGAGCACCAGGTAGGTGATGAGCGCGTAGATCGAGGCGTTGAGCCCGAACGCGGCCACCAGCCCGCCGTTGAAGGTGGGCTTGCGGAACAGCGACAGGTCCAGCATCGGGTGGGTCGCCCGCCGCTCCAGCAACAGGAAGGCGGCCAGCAGGACCGCGGCACCGACCAGCGTCCCCCACACCTTCGCCTGCGACCAGCCGTCGGCGGCGTTGATCAGGCCGTACAGCAGGAGCGAGAGCCCGGCGCTGAAGAGGACGAAGCCGGTCCAGTCGGGGCGGGCCGCGGTCGGGTTGCGGGACTCCTCCAGCTTCAGCAGGGTGATCGCGACGACCGCGATGCCGATCGGGACGTTCACCCAGAAGATCCAGTGCCAGCTCAGCCCGCTGGTGAGCGCGCCGCCGAGCACCGGTCCGACCGCCACCGCGATGCCGAGGACCCCGCCGTAGATCCCGAACGCCAGGCCGCGTTCACGGCCCTGGAACGCCTGGCTCAGCAGTGCGAGCGAGGTCGCCCACACCACCGCGCCGCCTATGCCCTGGCCGGCCCGGGCCAGCGCCAGGAACAGCGGGCCGGTGGCGAGGCCGCACAGCAGCGAGCCGATCGTGAAGACCGCGGTGCCCACCGCGTACAGCCGGCGCCGCCCCCACAGGTCCGCGAGCGAACCGCCCGTGAGCAGACCCGCCGCCAGCGCCAACGCGTAGGCGTCGATGACCCATTGCAGATCCGACAGCGACGAGTGGAAGTCGTCCCGGATGTCGGGGAGTGCCACGTTCACGATGGTGATGTCCAGGACGAGCATGAACACTCCGGCCACGACGGCCACGAGCGTCCACCATTTGCGTGCCATGCGTGATCTTCCTTTCGTGTCCGGGCAGGCCGGATCGGCCGGCCTGCCCGGCTGGGTGTGGGTGTCGCGGGTCTGCGCCCGTCCGGCTCTCGGGCCCCTCGGCCCCCAACGGGACGGCGCGTCGGCGCGCGGGCGTCACGCGTCAGGGGTCGGGCGTCGGGTGACGGATGTCAGGGGTCAGTGGTCAGTGATCAGGCGTCCAGGCGTCAGGCGTCAGGCGCGGACGAACTCGGCGCGCACCAGGGGCATCACCTCGGTGGCGAAGCGCTCCCGGGTCTCGGGGTGGGTCAGCCCGAACAGCAGCGGGAAGGTGAAGCCGGCCCGGACGACGGCGACCAGCTGTTCCGCCACGTCCTGCGAGGAGCCCGCGAGGACGTGGCCGGGGACGCCGCGCCGGCGTTCCAGCAGCACCTGCACGTTGCAGGCACAGGTGATGGTGTCCGGGTCGCGGCCGGCCGCGCGGGCCGCGGCCCGCACCTTGTCGCGCAGGCCCACCGCCTCGGCCAGGCCCAGGCGTTGCAGCGACGGCAGCCAACCGTCCGCCAGCCGCCCGGTGACCTCCAGGGCCCGCGGGCCGTAGGTGCCGAGCCAGATCGGGACGGGGTGCGCCGGCCGCGGCTCGATCCGCGCGTCGTAGACCGCGAAGTGCCGGCCCACGAACGTGGTCGTCGGCCGCTGCCACAGCGAGTTGATGACCTGCACCGCCTCGTCGAGGGCGGCGACCTTCTGCCCCGGGGTGCGCGTGCTCAGGCCGAACGCGGCGAACTCCGCGTCGTAGCCGCCGTTGCCCAGCCCGAGCACCAGTCGGCCGTGCGAGAGCCGGTCGAGGGTCTCGGCCATCTTCGCGAGCACGGCCGGCGCGCGGTACGGCAGCCCGAGCACGTCCGTGGCCAGGGTGATCCGCTCGGTCGCCGCGGCCAGGAAGCTCAGCGCGGTCCACGGCTCCCAGGTGTCGCGGTCGCCGTGCAGGTGGTCGCTGAGCGCGAACAGGTCGAAGCCCAGCCGTTCGGCGTCGCGCGCCTCGGCCACCAGGTGCTCGGGGTCGGGCCCCTGGTAGTGCGAGACGACGCCGAAGCCGAGGTGCTGTCCGGTGAGGGTGCTCATCGCGCTGCCCCTTCGGTACGGGACGCGTCGGGCGCGTCGGCGGTACGGGACACGTCGGCGGCATCGGCACGGCCCGCCCGCGGACCGGCCGGGTCCTGGGCGTCCGGGCCGTCCGGGCCGTCCGTGGCGAACGGGTACGGGCCCGCCACCACCGGCCGGTCCGGGTCGGCCGACCACGCCGACCACGAGCCGGGGAAGAGGGCGGCGTCCGGCAGGCCGGCACGCTCGACGGCCAGCAGGTTGTGGCAGGCGGTGACCCCGGAACCGCAGGAGAACACCACCTCCTCGGCGTCGGCGGCGCCCAACTCCTCGAAACGGCGGCGCAGTTCCTCCGGCGAGCGGAAGGTGCCGTCGGCGGCCAGGTTCTCCTGCCAGGGAGCGCTGAGTGCCCCGGGCACGTGGCCGGACCGGGTCTCCCCGGCGTGCGCGTCGGCTCCGGAGTAGCGGCCGGCGGCGCGGGAGTCCAGCACCAGCGCGTCCGGTGCGCCCGCCGCCCGGGCGACCTGGTCCGCGTCGCGCAGCAGCGCGGCCGGCCACGGCGTCACGCGGCGCGTGACCGGCGCCCGGCGCACCGGGCCGGTGTCCAGCACGCCGGGCCATCCGGCCAGGCCGCCGTCGAGGAGCGCGGCGGCGCGGCCGGTCCGCCGCAGCAGCCACACCAGGCGGGCGGCGAACCCGCCGCCCTGGTCGTCGTAGGCCACCACCACGCTGTCGTCGGCGATGCCGAGCCGCCCGAGCCGTGCGGCGAACTCCTCGGGGGCGGGCAGCGGATGGCGCCCGCCGGACGGGGTGGCCGGTGCGGCCAGGTCGGTGTCGACGTCCACCCAGAGGGCGCCGGGGATGTGCCCGCCGAGGTAGGCGTCGTATCCGGAGCGCCCGTCGAGGTACCAGCGGACGTCGGCGAGCACCAGCGCGTCGTCCCCGTCGGCCCTTTCGCGTACCCATGCGGCCGGGACCACCGGCGGTACCGGCTGTGCCACCGCGTCCGCCCGTATCGCGCTCACGCCTTCCCTCCGACCGGCTCGGCCGCCGCGGCCGCGAGCGCCGAGGGCGCCGGGGGCCGGCCGCCGACGGTGCCGCCCGTGGGGCGGTCCGCGCCCAGACCGGCCACCTGCGGGATCACCTCGGCGGCGACCAGTTCCATCGCCCGCGCCACCTTGCCGTGCGGGATGCCGCCGATGTCGATGGACAGCAGGTGGAGGTCGTGACCCCACAGGTCGTGCAGCCGGCCGAGCTTGTCGACCACCTCCGCCGGGCTGCCGCAGATCGCCGAGCCCGGTCCGACCAGGTCGTCGAAGTCGAAGGCGAACGGGCGGGCGCCGGCCGGCAGTTTCGCGCCGCGGAAGTAGTTGCCGTAGTACTCCCGCCACTGCTCGCGGGCCTCGGCGGTGGTGTCGGCGACGAAGACATGGCTGGCGGCGCCGGTCCTGGCCTGCTCCGCCGGGCGGCCGGCGCGCTCCCACAGCTCGCGGTAGAGCCGGAACATCGGCGCGTGCGTCTCGGGCGGCCGGGCGGTGGTGCCGAAGACCATGGGCAGCGCGGACTCGACCGCCAGGTGCACCGACTCGGGGCGGGAGCCCCCGCTGACCCAGATCGGCGGCCGGTCCTGGTGGAGGCGGGGCTGTACGCGCACCGCGTCCAGCGGCGGGCGGAACGCGCCCTCCCAGGTCACCTCGGGCTCTTCCTCGGACCACAGGCGCAGCAGGAGTTCGAGGTTCTCCCGCTTGCGGTCGGCCTTGCTCTCCGGGGGCTGGGCGAAGACGGTGTAAGGGTCGGGGAAGAACGAGGCGCCCGCGATGAGCTGGAGCCGCCCGTGGGAGAGCAGGTCGAGCGTGGCGTAGTCCTCGGCGACCAGGACCGGGTCGCGGTTGGCGACCAGCGTGGTGCCGGTGGCCAGGGTGATCGTGGAGGTCCGGGCGGCTATCGCGGCCAGCACCACCGGCGGCGCCGATATGACGTCGCGCTCGCCGAAGTGGTGCTCGCCGACCGTGAACCAGGAGAAGCCCAGCCGCTCGGCGAGCACCGCGGCACGCACCACCTCGTCGAGGCGTTCCGCCTGGGAGACGCGGTGCCCGGTATAGGGGTCGCTGAGTAGGGTGCCGAAAGTGATAGTGCCGATGTCCATCGCACGGTCCTTAGCCAGGTGAAGGAAAGCCCTGAAAGTAAAGTACAACGTGCATGGTAAATTGGGCAACGGACGACCGACCGCAGGAGGCCCCCCTGAGCACCTCACCGACAGCCCACGCCACCCCCGCCGCCCCGGCGACGCCGGTGCGCCCCGGTCCGGCCCGCACCGGCGGGCGGGCGGGGAAGCGCCAGGCCATCACCCAGGGCGCCCGGACCGTCTTCGGCCGGGAGGGCTACAGCCGCACCAGCATCGAGGCCATCGCGGCCGAGGCGGGCGTGTCCACGCGCACGATCTACAACCACTTCGAGGGCAAGGAGCAGCTCTTCTCCGACGTGGTCCACGACAGCGCCGGCCAGGTCGCGGACGCCTTCATCGCGACGGTCGAGCAGCACGTGACCGGGACCGACCCGCGGACCGATCTGCTGGCGCTCGGCCGCGCCTTCGTCGGCCAGCGCACCCAGTTCCCCGAGCACTTCGCGATGGTGCGGCAGATCAAGGCCGAGGTGCAGCACTTCCCGCCGGCCGTGATCGACGCCTGGCAGCAGGCCGGACCCCAGCGCGTGCAGCGGGAGGTCGGCCGCCGGCTCCAGCAGCTCGCCGACGGCGGCCTGCTGCGCATCCCGGAACCGGCCCGGGCCACCGTGCACTTCATCGCCCTGGTGACCTCGGAGATCACCATCCGCCCCTACGGCAGCCCGTCCCTGAGCCCGGCCCAGGTCCAGGACCGCGTGAGCCGCGGGGTCGACGCCTTCCTGCACGGATACGGCGCCGGCGCCCCGACCGCGTGAACGGACGCGTGCGGGCGCGAACCCGGAGCCACCGGGTGCGCGCCCCGCTCATCCGCGGTCGGGCGACACGCTCCAGGGTCAGGCGCCGTGCTGGGACAGGTAGTCGGTCAATCCGGTGTCCGCGGCGTCGCGCGGCGCCGCGGCGGTGGTGTTGACCGTCGCCTCCCAGGAGTGCGCGCCGCCGGTCACCACGACCACACCGGCGTACACACCGGTCCGCGCCCCGGCGTCGTTCGTGCAGCTGAAGCGGGTCTTGCGCCGATCGCCCCAGCGGCAGGACCGGCCGAGCCGGTCGAAGGAGCCGAAGACCGACCGGGTTCGGCCGGCCGAGGACGTGAGCCGCTGGATCGTGACGGTGTCCCCGCGGCCCATCGCGTCGATGCTTCCGGTGTAGGCGCAGCCGAAGCCCTTGGTCTTCCGCGACGTCACCGTCAGCCCGCTGATCCGGCTGACCTGCGCCGGGGTGAGGCCGACCGCCGCGCAGCCGGTGGCGCCCGAGGGCACCGCCGGAGTGCTGCCGGACGGCGACCCCGACGGCGACCCCGACGGCGAGCGATCCCCGGGCGCGGACGAGCCGGTCGCGCTCGGGCCGGCCGGCGAACTCGCTGCGGGGGCGCCCGCGGAGTGCGAGGACCCGCCGCCCCCGCCGCTCCCACCGCACCCGCTCGCGGCGATCAGAACGGCGCACCCGGCGATCACCCGGTTCCAGCGGCCCACCCGCATGGCCGGGAACACTACCAACCCGAACATCGCCGTGCCGCCCTCTCCCCGCACCGCACGATGGTCGCGGCCGCGGGGAAGGAGCCGCAGGGGTAGGAGCCGCGGCCGGGGGAAGCCAGCCGGGCCTTCGTGGACGCGCCACCGACCGGCCTTCGTGGGCGCGCCGCCGACCGCGTCCTCGTGGACGCGCCACCGACCGGCCTTCGTGGAAGCGCCGCCGCTCAGTCGTCCACCGGCCGCCGCACCCCGGTCGTGGACTCCCCCACCTCCAGCCGGTACGGCGCCAGGTGCACCGCGTGGCGCGGCGGGGTCGCCGCCCCGATCCGGTGGGCCAGCGAGGTGACGGCCAGCGAGGCGATGGCCGCCTTGTCGGGGACCACCGTGGTCAGCGAGGGGGTGGCGTACCGGGCCTCCTCGCTGCCGTCGACGCTGGCGACGGCGATGTCTCCGGGCACCGCGAGACCGGCCTCGTGGAAGGCCCGGATCGCGCCGACGGCCAGCAGGTCGTTGAAGCAGAACACCGCGTCCGGGCGGGCTTCGGCCGGGAGGGCGGCGAGCGTGCGGCCGGCCCGCAGCCCGCTGCGCCGGTCGAACTCCTCCACCGGCGGCGCGAGTCGGGGGTCGAAGGGGATACCCGCCTCGTGCAGGGCGAGTTGGAAGCCCTCCAGGCGCTGCCGGCTGGTCGCCGAGCCCTGCCGGTCCACGCCGACGGCGGCGCACCGGGTCCGGCCGAGGGAGGCGAGGTGGGCGGTGGCCTCGCGGGCGGCGGCCACGTTGTCGATCAGGACGTGGTCGGTCTCCAGCCGCTCCCGGCCGTCCTCCCGCTCGCCCAGCAGCACCAGCGGGAAACCGGCCGTGGTGGCGGCGAGTTGGTCGAAGGGCACCCGGAGCGGGGAGAGGATCACCCCGTCCAGCATGGCCGCGCCGAGCCCGCTGGCCAGCCGCAGCTCCTCCCGGGCGTCGCCCAGCGTCTCCTCGATCAGGACGGTCAGCCCGATCCGGGACGCCTCGGTTCTCACGTGGTGGGCGAGTTCGGCGAAGTAGGGCGTGGCCAGGAACGGCACCGCCAGGGCGATCAGCCCGCTGCGGCCGGTGCGCAGCCGCACCGCCGACGGGTTGGGGCGGTAACCCAGTTCGCTCACCGCGGCCATGACGCGCTCCCGGGTGGCGGGTGCCACTTTCGACATCCCGCGTACAACGTTGGAAACGGTCTTGACGGAGACGCCCGCACGGTCGGCGACATCCTTGAGCCTCACTGCCGTCACGTACCTGACCCTTCTCGAAGTGGCCTCATTGTAGGGCAGTTCATGGCAGACCGCGCCGGTGGCGACCATGTGGGGAAGTCGGCGATGCCCAAAGGGTTGACCCGCGGCACGCGCGCTGGTTACAACGTTGGAATAGCCGGGCGAAGGAGCCGCCGGCCCACCCTTCCGGTGGCTCCGCGCGCCCGCATGCCGTGGGCGCGGGGGCCGACCGCCGCCGTGCCCGCGGTGATCGAGCGGCCGGCCGGCACCCCGCTTCCGCGCCGTTCATGACGTACCGCCAGCCTCACGAGAGGGCCCGTATGTCCCCGCACCGTCCGAAACCCCCGTTGCGCACCGCTGTGGTGGGCACCGGAAGCATCGCCCGAGGAGCCCACCTGCCCGCGCTCGCCACCCTGGCGGGCGAGGGCGCGGTGGAGATCGTCGCCGTCGTCGACGTCGCCGAGGAGGCGGCCCGCGCCGCCGCCGAGGAGTTCGCCGTGGCGAGCGCCTTCACCGACCTCGACACCATGCTGGGCGAGCTGCGCCCCGACCTGGTGGTGCTCTGCACGCCGCCCTCGCTGCACCGGGAGCAGGCGATCGCCGCGGTGCGGGCCGGCGCCCACGTGTGGTGCGAGAAGCCGCCGTGCCCCTCGCTCGCCGACTACGACGCGATGACCGCCGCCGCCGGTGAGGAACCCGGCTCTCCCGCCACGTCGTTCGTCTTCCAGCACCGGTTCGGCTCCGGCGCCCGGCACGTCCGCCGGCTGCTGCGCGAGGGCGCCTTCGGCCGGCCGCTGGTCGCGCACTGCCAGACCACCTGGTACCGGGACGCCGCCTACTACGCGGTACCGTGGCGTGGCCGCTGGGACACCGAGGGCGGCGGCCCCGCCATGGGCCACGGCATCCACCAGACCGACCTGCTGCTGGACCTGTTGGGCCCGTGGCGGGAGGTCCGCGCGATGGCCGCCCGGCTGGTGCACGACGTGCAGACCGAGGATGTCTCCACCGCCCAGGTCCGGTTCGCGAGCGGCGCGGTCGCCACCGTCGTCAACAGCGTGCTCAGCCCCGACGAGGTCAGCCGGGTCCGGATCGACTGCGAGCTGGCCACCGTCGAGCTCACCCACCTCTACGGCTACCGCAACGCCGACTGGCGGATCACCCCCGCCCCCGGCGTCCCGGAGCGGAAGGTCCGGGACTGGAACGACTTCGGCCCCGACGAGCCCAGCTCCCACCTGGCCCAACTGCGCGCCCTGGTGGCGGACATCGAGGCCGCCGCGCCCCACCCGACCAGCGGCGAGGGCGGTCGGCGGGTGGTGGAGTTCACCGCCGCGCTCTACAAGTCCGCCTTCACCGACACCACCGTCCGGGCCGGCGAGATCGGCCCCGGCGACCCGTTCTACGCCGCCATGCACGGCGGCGCCCCCGACCGGCTGCCGGTCGGCGCCCGCGAGGAGGAGCAGGCCGTATGACGCTCTCGCTGACCCACGTGCACGGCGACCGGATCACCGTGGCCCACCAGGCCACCGGTACCGAGCTGTTCGCCTACGTGTACCGCCCGGAGGCCCCCTGGGAGGCGCCCAAGCCGTACCTCCACCCGATCCGCACCCTCGGCGGCGCCCTGGTCACCGACTACCGCCCCAACGACCACCGTTGGCACAAGGGCCTCCAGCTGACCGCCTCGCACCTGTCGGGCCAGAACCTGTGGGGCGGCAACACCTACGTCCACGGTGAGGGTTACCTGGCGCTGCCCGAGCGGATCGGCTCGATGGATCACGTCGGCTTCGACGAGGTGTCCGCCCGGCCGGACGGCGTGGTGATCGCCGAACGCCTGACCTGGCACCCGTACGACGGCTCGCTGTGGGCCGAGGAGGAGCGCCGGATCGAGGTCCGGGCCGACGCCGAGGCCGGCAGCTGGAGCCTGACCTGGTCCTCGGCCGTCACCAACCGGCGCTCCGAGCCGTTGCGGTTCGGCAGCCCCACCACCACCGGGCGCCCCGCCGCCGGCTACACCGGGCTGTTCTGGCGCGGCCCCCGGGCCTTCCGCGACGGGCACGCCTTCACCGCGGACGCCGACAGCGCCGAGCGCGACCTGATGGGTGACCAGGCGCCGTGGCTGGCCTACTGCGGCGAGCACGACGGCCGCGACGGGCACGCCACCGTCGTCTTCGAGCACGCACCCGGCAACGACCACACCGGAGCGAAGGGCACCCACCCCGCGCACTGGTTCGTCCGCACCGACCCGTTCGCCGCCGTCGCCCCCTCCTTCGCCTTCCACGAGGAACTGGTCCTCGATCCCGGCGAGGAACTGGCCCGCCGCTACCGCGTGCACGTCGCCGACGGCGCCTGGGACCGCGCGGCGGTCACCGCGCACCTGGAGCGGCACCCATGGTGACCACGGCCTACGACGGGTTCCCCGGGGCGGTCGCGGTCTCCCGGCTGACCGTCTACGACTGGCCGACCGTCGACGGCCGGCCCGGCGGCGGCACCCCGCACCTCCACCTGACGTGCAGCGAGGGGTATGTGGTGACGGACGGCGAGGGCGCCGTGCAGACCCTGACCACCTCCGGCTTCGAGGAGACCCCGCTGCGGGCCGGCACGGTGGCCTGGTTCACCCCCGGCACCATCCACCGGCTGGTCAACCACGGCGGCCTGCGGATCACCGTCGTCATGCAGAACAGCGGGCTGCCCGAGGCGGGCGACGCGGTCCTCACCCTGCCCCCGGACCGGCTCACCGACCCCGACACCTACGCGGCGGCGGTCCGGCTGCCCACCGCGGGGAGCGAGCAGGACCAGGTCGTCGCGGCGCGGGCCCGCCGTGACCTCGCCACCCGCCGCTTCGTCGAGCTGCGGGAGGCGGTCGCCGCCGGCGACCCGGAGCCGCTCGCCGCCTTCCACCGCGCGGCGGCGGAGCTGGTGCGGCCCCGCCTCGCCGAGTGGGAGCGCCGCTGGCGCGAGGGCGCCCACGCGGCCGCCACCGCCACCCGCGACCAGCTGGCCGCCCTCGGCGGCGGCGACCCCAGCCACCTCGCCGCCGCCCGCACCCGGGCCGGCGGGCCCACCGCGACCGGACGGTTCGGCATGTGCGGCCGGCTCGACGTCTACCACGACGCCTGAGCCGACCCGTTCCCTCACGTCCCCGTTCCCGGCGGGGAGTCGACCGGCCGGTCCGCACCCGGCGCCCGCCCAGGCGCCTGAGCCGACCGGCCGGTCCCCCACCAGGCCCCGGCCGGCGGCGCCCGCCCGCCGCCTCGCGCCACCGCTCCACCCACCCACCCCGGAAAGGCCACCATGCCCGAGCCCCGAAGCGGCCGGCGTCGGTTCCTCCGCCGCCGGGCGGTCGCCACGGCGGTCGCCGCCGGCTGCAGCACCGTCCTGCTGGCCGCGCTCACCTCCTGCGGTGCCTCCGGCGCCGCGGGCCACCACATCACCCTCACCTTCACCTGGTGGGGCAACGACGACCGGCAGGCCCGTACCGAGAAGGCGGTGCGGCTGTTCGAGAAGGCGCACCCCGACGTCACCGTCCAGATGTCCAACGCCGACTTCGGCTCCTACAAGCAGCGGCTGGCCACCCAGGCCGCCGGCGGCGGCATCCCGGACCTGGCGCAGCTGGACTACCGCCAGATCTCCCAGTTCGCCACCGGCGGCGCCCTGCTCCCCCTGGACAGCTACGTCAAGGACGGCACCGTCCACACCGGCGAGATGGACCCGTCGCTGGTGCACACCGGCCACCTGGCCGGCAAGCAGTACGCCCTGCCGATGGGCCGCGGCATCACCGGCTACGTCTACGACGCCACGGTCTTCGCGCAGGCCGGCATCCCCGCGCCGCAACCCTCCTGGACCTGGCAGGACTACGCGGAGGTCGACGCGAAGATCGCCGCGATGAAGCTGAAGTCCCCCGACGGGCGGACCGTGGCGGGCTCCAACGACGGGGGCAGCAACGAGGACGTCTTCGAGGACTGGCTGCGCAGCCACGGCAAGCAGCTCTACGCCGGACCCACCAAGCTCGGCTACACCGAGCAGGACCTCGCCGCGTTCTGGTCCTTCTGCCACCGGCTGCAGAAGTCGGGGGCGCTGGTGTCGGCCAAGGACAGCGCGCAGGCCGACGCGACGGGCATCAGCGCCTTCAGCCGCGGCCTGGACGCCCTCGACTACTCCTGGGACGCCACCTTCACCGGCTTCACCAGCCCGACCGGGCACACGATGCGCTACGCCCCGGTCCCCGGCGTCGACGGCAAGGCGGGCGCCTACTTCAAGCCCACGATGCTGATCGGCATCGGCGCCCACTCCAAACACCCCCAGATGGCAGCCGAGTTGATGGACTTCCTCCTCAACGACCGGCAGGCCGGCGACGTCCTGGGCGTCACCCGGTCCCAGCCGCCCAACCGCTCGATCGCCGCCGAGGTGGACCGGAAGCTGAGCGGGCCGGACCTGAAGGTGTGGCAGTTCGACGAGCAGATGCAGAAGTACGGCGTGCAGCCCCCGCCTGCCGCGCCGCCCAAGGGTGACGTCGCGATCGAGAGCGCCTTCGTCCGCGAGTACCAGCGGGTGGAGTTCGGCCTGGCCTCGCCCGCGAAGGCGGCCCACGAACTCGTCGTCCAGGCGAAGCAGGAGCTGGAGTCATGAGCGTCTCGCAGATCGACGTGCCCAAGCCCGCCGGGCCGGCGGCGGACCGGGCGGACGCGCGCCGGCGCGCCCGCGGCCGCCGCGAGGCGCGCTGGCCGGCGTATGTCTTCCTCACCCCGTGGATGATCGGCGCGGTCGCGGTGACGCTGGTGCCGATGGCGGTGTCCCTCTACCTCTCCTTCACCAGCTACGACATGTTCAACGCCCCGCACTGGGTGGGCCTGCGCAACTACCGGGAGATGCTGTTCGACGACCCGCGGTACTGGCGGTCGGTGCTGACCACCCTGAAGTACGTGGTGATCGCCGTCCCGCTCAAGCTGGCCCTGGCGCTCGGCGCCGCGCTGCTGCTCAAGCGGCTCAGGGCCGGCCGCGGCTTCTACCGTTCGGCGTTCTACGCCCCGTCCCTGCTCGGCGCGAGCATGTCGATCGCCCTGGTGTTCCGAGCGCTGTTCAACGACGGCGGCACCGTCGACAACGTGCTCGGCACCTTCGGCATCCACCTCGGCGGCTGGGTCGGCGACCCGCACCTGGCCACCTTCGTCGTGGTGATGCTGACCATCTGGCAGTTCGGCGCCCCCATGGTCATCTTCCTGGCCGGCCTCCAGCAGATCTCCCCTGAGCTGTACGAGGCGGCGGGGCTCGACGGGGCGGGCGCCTGGCGGCAGTTCGTGTCCATCACGGTGCCGATGCTCTCGCCGGTGGTCTTCTTCAACCTGGTGCTGGAGATGATCCAGTCCTTCCAGGTCTTCACGCCCGCCTTCGTGGTCAGCGGCGGCAACGGCGGGCCGGCCGACTCCACCCTCTTCTACACGCTCTACCTGTACGAGCGCGGGTTCACCGCCTCGCACATGGGCTACGCCTCGGCCATGGCCTGGCTGATGCTGCTCGCCATCGCGGCCGTCACCGCGGTGATGTTCAAGGTCTCCCGGGCCTGGGTGTTCTACGCGGACGAGGCGGAATGATGAACCTGACCATGCGACGCTGGCTGCCCCACACGGTCGCCCTGATCGCGCTGCTCGCCCTGCTCTACCCGCTGCTGTGGCTGCTGGTGACTTCCGTGAAGCCGGCCGACGAGGTGGTGACCAGCGTCAACCTGTGGCCCAGCCACTTCGAGTGGAGCAACTACAGCACCGCGCTGGACGGCGTCTCGGGCGTCTCGGTGACCCGGCTGCTCGGCAACAGCCTGCTGATCAGCCTCGGCGCGGTGATCGGGAACGTGATGTCCTGCTCGCTGGCCGCCTACGCCTTCGCCCGGCTGCGGTTCCGGATGCGCGGCCCGATGTTCGCGTTCACCGTGGCCACGCTGATGCTGCCGCAGCACGTGGTGCTGATCCCGCAGTACATCATCTTTAACAAGCTCGGCATGACCAACACCTTCTGGCCGCTCATCCTGCCGAAGTTCCTCGCGGTGGACGCGTTCTTCGTCTTCCTCATCGTGCAGTTCATGCGGAACCTGCCCAGGGAACTGGAGGAGGCGGCCCGGATCGACGGCTGCGGCCCGTTCCGCTCGTTCTTCCACATCGTCCTGCCGCTGAGCCGCCCCGCGCTGATCACCACCGCGATCTTCTCGTTCATCTGGTCCTGGAACGACTTCTTCGCGCAGATGATCTACCTGTTCTCGCCGCAGAAGGCCACCATCACGCTGGCGCTGCGGAACTTCGTCGACCAGTCGAGCACGTCCGCCTACGGGCCGATGTTCGCGATGTCGGTGATCTCCGTCCTGCCCATCGTGCTGTTCTTCTTCGTCTTCCAGCGCTACCTGGTGCAGGGCATGGCCACGTCCGGACTGAAGAGCTGAGGAGGGTTCCCGATGACGTCGACCCACGTACCCGATCAGGCCCGCCGGGCCCGGCGCGAGCCGGGCGAGGTGTTCGGCTCCGGCTTCACCCTCTTCGCCGACATGCTGCTGGTGGGCGTGGTCACCGCGGTGGCCTGCCTGCCGGTGGTCACCGCCCCGGCCGCGCTCTCCGCCGCGAGCGCCGTGCTGCGCCGGTCCGCCGGCAGCGGCGTCCAGGTCAAGGTGGGCGACCTGTCGGCCGAACTCCGGACCCGGCTGACCCTGGCCACGCTCGCCAAGGGCCTGGTGCCGCCCGCGTTCGGCGTGCTGTTCCTGCTCGACGAGCGGCTGCTGCGCTCCGGGCTGCCTGGGGCCGCCGCGATGGCACCGGTCCTGCTGCTGCTCGCGCTCGGCGCCGCCGCCGTCGGCCTGCGCGCGGTCGCCCTGGACGGGCCGCACCGGCTCTCCGGACGGGAGGCGCTGGCCCGCTCGCTGGCGGACCCGCGCGGCACCGCGCTGCTGGCCGCCGCCGTGGTGCTGGCGGCGCTGCTGCTGTGGGCCCTGCCGGTGCTGCTGCCGCTGCTGCCCGGGCCGCTGGCGTTCGCCGCCACCGCGGTGGACCTGCGGGACTCCGCCGCCCGGCAGGACGGATGACCGGTCCCGCCGGTCGGCGGCCCGGTAAAATTCCCCGCCATGACCTCCGCGCGCACGTTCGCACTGGAACCCACCCCGATCCACGTGCCCGACGAGGTCCTCGACGACCTGCGCGCCCGGCTGCGGCTGACCCGGCCGCCGCTGGACGAGGGGAACGAGGACTGGTCCTACGGCGTACCGGCCGGCTATCTGGGCGAGTTGGTCGCCTACTGGCGGGACGCGTACGACTGGCGCGCGGCCGAGCGCGCCATCAACGCCTACCAGCACTACCAGGTGGACGTGCGGGGTGTCCCGGTGCACTTCCTGCGCAAGCCCGGCCGCGGCCCCCGCCCGATCCCGTTGATCCTCACCCACGGCTGGCCGTGGACGTTCTGGCACTGGTCGAAGGTGATCGACCCGCTCGCCGACCCGGCCGCGTTCGGCGGCGACCCCGCCGACGCGTTCGACGTCATCGTGCCCTCCCTGCCCGGCTTCGGCTTCCCCGGCCCGCTCACCGGCTTCCCCGACGTCAACTTCTGGAAGGTCTCCGACCTCTGGCACACCCTGATGACCGAGACCCTGGGGTACGCGAAGTACGCCGCCGGGGGCTGCGACATCGGCGGGATCGTCACCAGCCAGCTCGGCCACAAGTACGCCGAAGAGCTGTACGGCATCCACATCGGCTCCGGCCTGCCGCTCGACTTCTTCACCGGCCCCCGCGCCTGGGACTTCGCCCGCAACCGGCCCCTCACCGACGACCAGCCCGCCGACGTACGCGCCCGAATCCTCGCGATGGACCGCCGCTCGGCGTCCCACCTCGCCACGCACATGCTCGACGGCGCCACCCTGGCCCACGGGCTGAGCGACTCCCCCGCCGGACTGCTCGCCTGGCTGCTGGAGCGCTGGAACGCCTGGAGCGACAACGGCGGCGACGTCGAGTCCGTCTTCAGCAAGGACGACCTGCTCACCCACGCCACGATCTACTGGGTGAACAACTCCATCGCCACGTCGATGCGTTACTACGCCAACGCCAACCGCTACCCCTGGGCCCCTTCCCACGACCGCACCCCGGTGGTGCAGGCCCCGGTCGGCCTCACCTTCGTCACGTACGAGAACCCGCCCGGCGTGCACTCCGCCGACGCACGCGTCCAGGCGTTCGTCTCCGGCCCGCAGGCGCGGTGGTTCCACCACGTCAACGTCAACGCCCATGACCACGGGGGCCACTTCATCCCCTGGGAGAACCCCGACGCGTGGGTGGGCGACCTGCGCGGCACCTTCCGGGGCCGCAGGCCCTGAGCGCACGGGAGCGCCTGGGGGTACCCGGGAGCACCCGTGAGCTCCCGTGGGCGCCCGGCCCGGCGGTCACGGGCCGGGCCGGGGCTGATTCGCTCATGCGTATGAGCTTGGAAAGGGCACGTCGCGGGGAGGTACCGAGACGACGCGCGGGAATCCCCTCGCGGGGCGGCCGTCACCCCTCGGACGTCAGGAACTCCCGCTGGGCACGCAGCAGTCGGGCCTCGTCCCGGGCCAGTCCGGGGTGGTCGAAGTGGCCGGCCGCCAGGACGAACAGCTCCTTCGGCCCGGCCAGCGCGTTGTACACCGCGAACTGCCCGGGCGGCGGCACCGAGGGGTCGAAGAGCGCCGCACCGACGTGCACGGGGACCCGTATCCGCGTGGCCGCGACGGCCGCGTCGAAGTAGCCGAGCACGTCGGTCACTTCGGGATGCCGGGCGTGGTGGCCGCGGACCGCCTCACCGCTGCCGGTGCAGGGCAGGGTCAGCCGCAGCGGGTGGTTGCCGAAGCTCGGCACCACCAGCGCCCCGCGCGCGAACCGCTCGTCCCAGGGCAGCGCGAGCGCGCCGATCCCGCCGCCGAAGCTCACCCCGGTCAGTGCCAGCCGGTCCGCGGCCGGCGGCACCAGCTCCAGCAGGGCGGAGGCCGCGCACCACACGTCGGCGGCGCATCCGCCGTGCACGTAGCTCTCCCGCGAGCCGATGCCGTGCAGCACGTGCCCGGCCGAGACCGGCGGAATGTCCGGGTCCAGGCTGCGCGTCCCCAACCCCCGGGCGCACGGCCAGATCGCGGCCGTGCCCGGCGGCGGGAGCGGCACGTCGACCGCGGCCCTGCCACCGTAGCCGTGCAGCACCACCATGCCGCGCGTGACGTGGCCGTCGGCCGGCACCGTCAGCCAGCCGCCCACCCGGAAGCCGCCCGCCGAGGTGTACGACACCGCGTGGACGCGGACCCCGTCCCGCTCCTCCTCCACGGTGCCCACCCGCGGCGCCGTGTCGACGGCCCGCGCTTCGGCGTACCTGCCGCGCCAGAAGTCGTCGAAGCCGGGCGGCGGTTCGGGCGCGCCGACCTCCAACAGCCGATCCAGGTCGTAGCCGTGGGTGGGGTCGAACGGGAAGTCGTGGGTGCGGATGGTCTCGACGGTCACGGGCGGGCGTCCTCTCCTCGGTGCTTCTGGTCGGACCTGCTGCTCGGTCCTTCTGCCCAGCTCGGGACCACCCTGCCGGGCCCGGCGAGTGCGCCGCCAGTCGGGATGATCGACGCGCGCGGTGGAGGCGGCTCCCCTCGGCGCGTCCACACCTCGATCTCTCGCGTCCACCCTCGATTTCCCGCGTCCACGTCGAGCCCCGGGCGCGCTCGTCCCGCTCCCGGCGAGGTGGTGGTCGTCCAGGAGGACCCCGCGCCCCGGGCCACGCGGCGGCGGACCGGGGAAGGCGTCCAGGTGAGCCCGCCGACGGGTCACCCTCGCTCGCCCGAGCGGCGGTGACCGGCACCGTGCGGCCCCGGTCCGCGCTACGAGGCCGCCCCGGCGTCCTTCCGCGGGGCGGCCGACGTCCGGTAGGGGCAGGCGAGTTGGCGCCGGATCGCCGGCGCGAGCAGATCCTCGGGGCCCTTCAGCGCGTCCGCCAGCTTCCGGTCGGTGGGGAAGACCAGCTCCGCCGCGACGTTGTCCTGCACGATCCGGGCCAGGTTGTCGAGGGCCACGAGGACCGGGTCGGCGGGGAGTTGGGCCGTCGGCAGGTCGATCAGGTGCACGTCCGCCGTCGCGGGGTCCAGGAACCGCTTGACGATGAGCGAGTTCTGGTTCGGCGCGGACGTCGTCCAGATCGACAGCACGACGACGTACAGGCCGGGCCAGTCCGCCTCGCCGACCTCGGCCCGCCACCGCTTCATGAGCCCTTCCACGCCCGCGATCTGCGCCCGGGCCGCGTAGCTGAGGTTGGTGCCGATGGCGTCGTCCAGGCCGCTCGTGAAGTGCTCGAACGACCGCATGTCGAAGGCGCCGCGCCGGACGGACCCCTCGGCGAACTCCACGGCGGCATCGAGGATCTGCGCACTGGACGCCGCCAGCTCCCGTGGCAGGCGCGCGTCGCCGAGC
Organism: Streptomyces sp. NPDC088194; assembly: GCF_040702025.1. Classification (NCBI taxonomy): domain Bacteria; kingdom Bacillati; phylum Actinomycetota; class Actinomycetes; order Kitasatosporales; family Streptomycetaceae; genus Streptomyces; species Streptomyces sp. NPDC088194. Next base: position 41,652 of record NZ_JBFBIV010000025.1, read on the forward strand.
TGCCGCCGGGCGGTGGTCAGGGTGGCGCCGAACTCGCGGAGCGGGCCGACCCAGTCCTTCGTCCGGGGCCCCTTGAACGCCACCATCCGCAGGTCGTGCCGGTCGGGGCGGGGCGCGCCGGGCAGGCCCGGAACCCGGTGGTCCAGATACGGCGCGACGATCGAGTAGATGCCCAGCGGGGCGTGGGCGATCGACTTGGCCAGCGCGAAGAGCGCGGGGACCGGGTGCGCCGACTCCCGCGTCCCGTGGTGGACCAGGGTGTACAGGCCGCCCCGGTCGTCGTTCTGCACGACGATCACCGGGCCGAGCCGCCGGGCCAACTCGGCCCGGAGCGCGTCGTAGTGGCGCTGGGTGGCGGTGTCGACCGCGAGAACCGCGTGCCGGGCGGGCAGTTCCGGCGCCGCCGCGTCCGGTCCGGCCGCGGCCGCGGCGTCGGCGCCGTCGAGGAGTGCCAGGGCGCCGACCGCGGTGGCGGTGCCGAGAAAACTTCTGCGCGTGCTCACCCTCCGTCCATTCCCGCCACTCAATGCGAACATTCCCGTACGAACGCCGCTGCGAGGGTGAAATATGGGTCAAGTCTCAGAAAAGCGGAGGAAACGGAGCCAACGAGGGCATGAAGCCAGCCCGGCCCGGAGTCATCAGAGCGCGCGCCAGCGGGCGCTGGCCCAGGAGAAGCCGCCGAAGGCGACCAGGCCCACGGCAACGAGCACCAGCAGCCACGGGCCCGCGGGCGTCCCGGCGAACGACCTCAGCGTGTCGTCCATGCCCTTGGACTCGCCCGGCCGGTGCTGGACCGCGGCCACCACCGCGAACACGCCGGCCGTCGCGAAGAGGACGCCTCGCGCCGCCCCGCCGGACACCCCGAGGAAGTCCACGACGCGACGCTGCCGTACTGACATCTCGCCCATCTTCAGGTGCTTGTGGAACTTGCGCATCACCGCACGGGCGGCGATCCACGCGCCGGCGCAGGCCACCGCGACCCCGGCGACGCCGGCGATCCACTGCCCGCCCGGCCAGTCGAGGACCCGGGCCGTCACGTCGTCGGTCCGCTTGTCGGTCGAGCCGCTCCCGCTCCCCTTGTCGCCCACCGCGTAGGCGAGGACGGAGTACGACACGAACGCGTAGAAGACGCAACGCCCCGCGGCCGCCGCGCGCTTGGCGGGCTTGCCGCCGTCGGGGCCCGCCTGGCCGAAGGCCGCCTCGGAGAGCCGCCACAGCGCCATGCCCGCCAGCCCCGCGCCCAGCAGCCACACCAGCACCTCGCCGAACGGCTCGTGGGCGATCTCCGCGAGCGCGCCGCCCCGGTCGGCCTGCTGCCCGCCCGCGTCGGAGAACGCGACGCGCACCGCCAGCACGCCGACGAGTACGTAGATCACGCCGCGCGCCGCGAAACCGGCGCGCCCGCCCCACTCGACGGCCGTGCCACCGGCCGTTCTCCCGATGCCGCGCCGGCCGGCCGCTGTCCCTGCTGAAGTGTTCACGCCGTCCGCGTGCCCGCGACCCGGACGTTCAGACCTGCCCATCGCCGGCCGGCCGCTCCGATCGGCGCACCGGAGCGGCCGGCCCGCCGCGGCTGCCGGTGGCGGGCACCTCAGCCGAACGCCTTGCCGGAAAGGTCGTCCCATGCCTCCCACTCGGCGATCCGCCGGGCGTACTCGGCGCGCATCAGCGGGAGCGGCTGGTCACCCAGGAAGACCCGCAGCGGCGGCTCGTCGGCGTCGGCGATCGCCAGGATCGCCGCGGCAGTCGCGTCGGGGTCGCCGCGCCGGGCGGAGGCGCTGACCGGCAGGTTCGCACGGAACTCCGCGTACGCGGGCGAGTGTTCGGCCTGGTCCGCCGAGGCGCCCTGCCAGTCGGTGGCGAAGCCGGCCGGTTCGACCAGGGTCACCTTGACGCCGAACGGCCGGACCTCCATGGCCAGGCTGGACGTCATACCCTCCAGGCCCCACTTGGAGGCGTGGTAGAGCCCGAGGCCGGGCAGCGCGAACACGCCGCCGACCGACGACACCTGGATGATGTGCCCGCTGCCCTGGCCGCGCAGCACGGGCAGCGCGGCCTGCGTCACCCACAACGGGCCGAACAGGTTCGTATCGATCTGGCGCCGCGCCTGCTCCTCGGTCACCTCCTCCACCATGCCGAACAGCCCGTAGCCGGCGTTGTTGACGACCACGTCGAGCGTGCCGAACCGGGCGTGCGCCTGTGCGACGGCGGCGAAGCAGGCGTCGCGGTCGGTGACGTCGAGCCGGATGGGGAGCACCGCGTCGCCCCACTTCTCGGCGAGCGGGGCGAGCGCGCCGGTGTCGCGGGCCGTCGCGGCCACCCGGTCGCCGCGCTCCAGCGCCGCCTGCGTCCACACCCGGCCGAAGCCGCGCGAGGCGCCGGTGATGAACCACGTCGTGCCTGTCGTGGACTTTTCTGTCATGCCGACCTCCCTGAAGTAACCATATAGATACTTTTATAGGCAGGGCTTCTCTCATTGTCAATAACTGTCTGGTTATTTACGATGGGGGCATGGCACGGGACCCGGACAGGACCAGGGAGAAGCTGCTGCACGCGGCGGTGGCCGAGTTCGCCGCCCACGGCGAGGCGGGCGCGCGGATCGACCGCATCGCCGAGCACGCGGGCGTCAACAAGCGGATGATCTATGCCTACTTCGGCAACAAGGAGGCGCTGTTCGCCGCCGTCCTGGAGCACTCGCTGGGCCAGCTCGTCGAGACGGTGCCGCTGACCACCGACGACCTGCCGGGCTACGCGGGCCACCTCTTCGACTACCTGATCGACCACCCCGAGCGGCACCGGCTCGCCCTGTGGCGCGTGCTGGAGGGCTCCCGGTCGACCGAGGCGGAGGAGCGTTCCACCGCCGAGAAGCTGTCGGCGCTGCGGGACGCCCGCGCGCATGACAGCGGCCTGGACGCGGCCTCGCTGCTGGTGTTCATCATGGCGCTGGTACGCGCCTGGCCGAGCACCTACGACAGGATGACCCGGCCCTCCTTCGCGGACGCCGCCGCCCAGCGCGCCGCGGTCGTCGAGGCGGTCCGCCGGCTGACCGCGACCTAGGGTCCGCCGCGCCGGGGCCCGGCGACCCGCCCCGTACGGACCCCGGCACCCGCCGTACGCGGCAGGCCCCGGTGGCCGCGGGAGCTTCGCATCGCGGCCCCGCAGATCGCGGCCCCGCAGGAGGTCGTCGCCGCGTACGAGGGCGGTGACGAGGCCCAGCGGAAGCCGGCCGGCTCCGTGATCCGCGTGAGGTACGCGCCCGTGGTCGATGTCCACCGGGTCACCGTCAAGCAACTCGCCGTGCTGGAACCGACGTTGGTCGAGACCACCGCCTGCATGGCGGGCGCGCCGCTGACGGAGGCCCTGCACGAGACCGTGCGCACCCTCGGCGTGCCGGAGAAGGCCGCCCGCGCGATGCCGCTGGGCCGCACCCAGGTCGCGCCGGCCAACACCCTCAAGGGCTTCCACCCGTTCTCCGACGCCTGCCTGATCGCCACGGACCACGGCCGGGAGTCGATCGTGCGCGACGACTGGAAGCGGAGATCAGGCGCTGACCCTCGCGCGGACCGCGGGGAGCGGCGGACCCGCCTCGGTACGAGCCGGACGTCTCTTCCGCCGCCTCAAGGGTGCCGGTGGTACACCTTGTTGGCGATACGCCAACCGTCACCGTCCCGGACCAGCAGGAAGAGGTCGGTGAAGGTGTCCGGGCCGTGCCGGAGCGTCATGGTCGCGGTCGCCACGGTGCCGCGGACCTCGACGGAGTCGATACGGCGCGAGCGGGCCGGCTCGTCCGGCGCCGGCCGGCCGCCGAACAGGGCGCAGTACTCGTCCAGTCGCCACGACACGAACGCGCCGTCCCGCAGGCCCTCGATGTGCGCGGTGGGCAGGAACGCGTCGCGGAAGTGGCCGGGGTCGCCGGTGGCGTGCCCGCGCTGGTAGGCGCGCAGCGGGGCGAGCACCGCGTCACCGGGGGCGGGCACGGTGGCGGCGAGGGCGATGTCGGCGTCAGAGCCGGCCGGGCAGGCGGCCAACTCGGCCGCGCCGCGCAGCGGGACGTCCGACGCCGCCGCCAGCAGCGCCATGTCCTTGGCGAGCGTGCCGATGGTGAACTCGGCGGCTGCTAGGGCCGGTTGGTCGTCGAGAAAAGCTCGCTTGCGGGTGACGAGACCGCCGAGGTGCCCGAGTTCGAGGACGTCCAGCGCCTGGGCGCGGGGCACGCACAGGGCGTCGGCCTGCCGCAGCGACTCGCCCAGCGCGAGCACCGCGCCGGCCAGCGAGCTGTTGGCAACCAGCTTGAGCGCGGCGGCGGTTGCCGCGTCGTCCACCGCCCGCACGGTGCCGAGCGCCGCCAGGACCGGTCGCGCCCGGTCCAGCGCGGGGCCCTCGGCGGCGGCGAGAATCCGCAGCGTCCCCGCGGTGGCCGCCGGCACCGAGCCGAGCACCGGGGCATGGACGTAGGACGGGCCGAACTCCCTTGCCAGCAGCGCTGCTTCGGCGGGGGCGATAGTGCTGGTGTTGAGCACGAGCGTGTCGGGGCGCAGCGACGCGCGGACCCGGTCGGCGACCTCGCGGCAGGCCGGGCCGTCGTACAACGCCAGGAGCGTCACGTCGGCCTTCGCCACGGCGTCGTTCGGGTCGCCGGTGGTACGGACGGCGCCGGCCGCGCGCCCGGAGCGCGTCCAGCCGACGACGTCCCAGCCCTCTCCGGCCAGCCGTGCGGCGATCGCGGCGCCCATCCGGCCCAGGCCGAGGACCGCGACCGTGTGCGGTGTGGTGGTCATACGTCCAGCCTGGTATATCGCGATGGCTGCGACAAGCGCAGATCTCGCAGGTCAGCTCTGCGCGATGCGCATGGCAGCGGGCATACTGGCGTCATGGATCTGCTGGTGTGGCGGGCGTTCGTGACGGTGTGCCGGCTCGGCTCGCTGTCGGCGGCGGCCGAGGAGCTCGGGCACACCCAGTCGGCCGTCTCCCGGCAGATCGCCGGGCTGGAGCGCCGACTCGGCGTGCCGCTGGTGGAACGCCACGCGCGCGGGGTGCGCCCGACGCCGGCCGGCGAGGTGTTCCGCCGCCACGCCCTGGTCGCGCTCAACGAGGCCGAGCGCGCGGTCCGCGCCGTCCGCGACCTGCGCGACGGGGTGGCCGGCCGGCCGCTGGCCGTCGGTGCGACGCCGTCCCTGGCGGCCGGGGTGGTGCCCGCGGCGATCCGCCGCCTGCTGGACGCGGAAGGCCCCCTCGGCTGGAGCCTGTCGCCCGGGCTGAGCGCGGACCTGCACGACCGGGTGGCCGCCGGCGATCTCGATGTCGCCGTGGTCACCGACGCGCCGCCCGGGCTCCCCGACGATCCGCGGGTCGAGCGGCGGTTCCTCGGGGTGGACGCCATGGTCGTCGTGCTGCCGGCCGGCCATCCCCGCGCCGGGCGCGGCCCCGTACCTGTCGAGGCGCTGGCCGGCGAGACCTGGGTCGAGGACAACGACGGCTCCGCTGCGCTGCTGCGCCGGCACGCCGCCCGCGCCGGCGTCACCGCCCGCATCGACCTGACCGCCGCCGATCTGCCCGGCAAGATCGCCCTGGTGGCGACCGGCCACGCCGTCGCGCTGATCCCCGGGGTGCTGAGGTCCGCGCTCCGGACCGACGTCACGACCGTGGCCCTCGTGGACCCTCCGACCCGTGGCGTCTACGCCCTCGCGCCTCGTCGCGACCCGCACCCGTCCACCGCGGCGCTGCTCGACCGGCTCGCGACGGCCTTCACCCCTGGGGCGCCCTCCGCCCCGCCCGCTCAACGGACTTGAGCCGACCCCGCCCGTCCCGCGCCTTCCGGTGCCGCCTGGCGGCGGTGTGCGTGGGCGCCGGCGATCCGGGCGCCGGGCGGTACGACGGCCCGACCCGAGCGCGGACCCGGACTCGCACCCCGACGCACACGCCGCCCCGCCCCGCACCCCCGCGTACGGATCGGCGGGCCCCGGGCCCGGGAAGGAACGGGAGGGAACGGGAGGGGCCGTTCGGGCGCTGGTGCCCGGTGCCGGTCGCGGTGGGCCCGGGCATGGGGTAGGAGTGGCCCGAGGGCCCGGACCGGGCCCGGTCGGCATACGGCATACGGCACACCGGCGCACGGCACCGGGTACGAGAAGGGCGACCGTCGGATGACGGCATGGCGCAGGACACTGACGGAGCACGCGGACCGCTTCCTCCCGCAGCGGCGGACCGGGGCCGCGGGCCGGCGCGGGCGGGGCACCGCGGTGGGCGCCGCCGCGGTGGCGGCCGTGCTGCTCGCCGGCTGCTCGTCGGGATCGGGCGGCAGCACGTCCACCCCGTCCGGCGACGCCGGCGCGTCGTCATCGGCGTCACCGTCGGCGAGCGCGTCGGCCCCTGCCGGTACCGCGGGTTCCGCCCCCGCCTCGGCGCCCGCGACCGCGACGCCGACCGCGACCGCGGGCGCTGCCTCCGGGTCGGCGGCGGTCACTCGCACCGTCGCCAAGAACCTGGACGTGCCGTGGGGCATGGCCGCGCTGCCCGGCGGCGACCTGCTGGTGAACTCGCGCGACACCGGGGTGATCCAGCGGATCGCGGCCGGCACCGGCAAGCGCACCGTGGCCGGCACGGTGCCCGGGGTGGTCTCCACCAAGAGCTCCGCGGGCGAGACCGGCCTGCTCGGGCTGGCGCTCTCCCCGGACTTCGGCGCGAACCAGCTGATCTACGTCTACTTCTCCACGGCGACCGACAACCGCATCGCGAGGCTGACGTACACGCCCTCGGCGACCGCCGGACACCAGCTCGGCAAGCTCGACGTCATCCTCAAGGGCATCCCGCGCAACATCCACCACGACGGCGGCCGGATCGCCTTCGGCCCGGACGGCTTCCTCTACGCGGGCACCGGCGACGCCGAGAACAAGGCCCTGCCGCAGAACAGGTCCTCGCTCGGCGGCAAGATCCTGCGGATGACGCCGGACGGCAAGCCGGCACCGGGCAATCCCTTCGGCCACTCCGTCGTCTACACCCTCGGCCACCGCAACGTGCAGGGCCTGGCCTGGGACCCGTCCGGGAACCTGTGGGCCTCCGAACTCGGCGACAAGAAGGCCGACGAGCTGAACCTGATCAAGGCCGGCCACAACTACGGCTGGCCCGCCACCCAGGGAAAGACCAGCCACCCCGGATACACCTCGCCCGTCGCCCAGTTCGGCACCGAGCAGGACTCCCCCAGCGGCATCGCCTGGGCCGACGGCTGCATCTGGATGGCGGCCCTGAAGGGCGAGCGGCTGTGGCGCATCCCGCTGAACGGCACCAAGCTGGTCGCCGCGCCGCAGAGCAAGCTGGTCGCCACCTACGGCCGGCTGCGCACCGTCCTGGCCTACGACGGCGGGCTGCTGGTGACCACGAGCAACACCGACGGCCGGATCAGTCCGAAGCCGGGTGACGACAAGATCCTGATGGTGAAGGTCAGTTGACGACCCGTCAGCGCGTAGGGATCAGGCCGGCGCGCTGACCGCGGCGGGTATGCGGCGGTGGACGTCCTGGAGCATGTGCGCCATCGCCATCCGGAAGATCTCGGCCTGGCCGTCGCCGATGAACGAGGTCTGCCCGAAGACCTCCAGGACGACGAGGCCGTGCACCCGCCCCCACGCGTCGACGAAGAGCGCGATCGCGGGCGGCGGCAGCTCGCCCGGCCCTTCGGCCGGCAGGCTCTCCAGGTGTGCCAGGAGTTCGGGCGAGAGCGCGGAGGTGTCGGCCGCCGCGAGTTGCTCCCTGCTGAACCCGTCGAACAGCTCGCGCTGGAAGATGCCGGCTATCCGGCGCATCGCCTTGGTGGTGGCGCCCTCGGCGGGGGCCGCATACCCGCGCAGCGGCGTGCCGAAGAGGAGTTGGAACCGCTCGGGGTGGGCCATGGCCCAGCGGCGGTAGCCCTCGGTCGCGGCCACCAGGCGCGGCACGTCCGAGGAGTCCGGCACGCCGTCGAGGGCGGCCTGCAGCGCGTCGGCCAGGTCTTCGTACTCCTTGGCGACCAGCGACGTGACGAGGGCTTCCCGCTTCGGGAAGTAGTGGTAGAGGGCCTGCACGGTCATGCCGAGGCTGCGGGCGACCGCCCGCAGGGACAGGGCCGCGGGGCCGTCCTCGGCGATCTGGCGCTCGGCGGCCTCCAGGATCTCCCGGACGGCGGCGGCCCGGCGCCGCTCGCGCAGGGTGGGCCGGGCCGTGGCGTGCTCTTCTGCGGGCATGGAGTCACCGTACGGCCTGCGACTCCTGGCGGTCTTCAGGAATTCGAACACTGTCAGGTAAATCTCACACTGCCAACTCCCGCTCCGTCTCACTAACGTCGTTGCCGCGACGAAGAGCGCGGTGCCGGTGCCGGTGGCGCGCCAGGTTCCGACGCGCGCCCAGCCGCCGTCGAGCGCCGCGTGGTCCCCCCTGCCTCCCGGCCGCCGCCACGTCGCCTTCACCGCAAGCGCAAGCGCAAGGACAAAGAGGAGATCCCGCGTGTTCCAACGCATAGCCGAACTGGCGATCCGCCGGTCCCGGCTGGTACTCATCGTCGCTGTCGTGGCAACGGCCCTCATGGGTGCCGCGGGCAGCGGCGCGTTCACCAAGCTGCTGGGCGGTGGATTCGACGACCCCTCCTCCCAGTCGACCCGGGCGAGCAACGTCATCGACCGGAAGTTCGGCGGTGAGACGAACCTGGTGCTGCTGGTCCGGGCCGGCGGCGGCCGCATCGACACCCCGGCCGCGGAGCGCAGCGGCCGCGCGCTGGAGGCCGACCTCAAGCACGAGAGCACCCTGGCGAACGTCGTCTCGTTCTGGGACACGCACAGCGCCCGACTCCGTTCGCGGGACGGCCGCGAGGCCATGGTGCTCGCCCACGTCAAGGGCGACGAGACCCAGCAGAAGAAGAGCGCCGAGCACCTCATCGACACCTACAGCGGCGCTTACGGGCACACGCTCACCGTCAAGGCCGGCGGCGGCGCCGCGGTGAACTCCGACATGTCCAAGCAGGTGGTGAGCGATCTCTTCCTGGCCGAGAGCATCGCCATCCCGCTGACCCTCGTGCTGCTCCTGTTCGTCTTCGGCAGCGTGGTCGCCGCGCTGCTGCCGCTGGCGATCGCCACCATCGCCGTGCTGGGCTCGTTCGCCCTGCTCTCCCTGCTCGGCAGCCTCACCAGCGTGGCCGACACCGCGACCAACCTCACCACGGCCCTCGGCCTGGGACTGGGCATCGACTACGCCCTGCTGATGATCAGCCGCTTCCGGGAGCAGCTCGCGACCGGGGCGAGCGTGGACGACGCGGTCCGGCGCACCGTGCACACCGCGGGCCGCACCGTCGCGTTCTCCTCCGCGACCGTGGCCGCCGCGCTGGCCGCGCTGCTGGTCTTCCCGCAGTACTTCCTGCGCTCGTTCGGCTACGCCGGGGTCGGGGTCGTCGCCATCGCGGCCCTCAGCGCCCTGTTCGTGCTGCCGCCGCTGCTCGCCGTCCTGGGCCACCGGGTCAACAGCGGGCGGCTGCCGTGGCTGAAGTCCGAGCGCTCCGGCGTGCGGGAATCCGCGTGGGGTCGGCTGGCGCGCACCGTCATGCGGCGGCCCGCGCTCACCGCGCTGCCCGTGCTCGCGGTCCTGCTGGTGGCGGCGAGCCCCCTGCTGGGGATCACCTTCGGCACGCCGGACGAGCGCGTGCTGCCCACGAACGCCGAGAGCCGCCAGGTGTCCGCGGCGCTGCAGAAGAACTTCGACGGCAACGACGACACGGCCTTGCAGATCGTCATCGACCAGCGGGTGGGCGAGGGCCCGTTGGGCGCGTACGCGACGGAGCTGTCCCGTCTCAAGGGCGTGGAGCGCGTCGAGACCAGCACCGCGACCTACGCCGGCGGGCAACGCTCGGCGGCCGACCCCGGCAGCGCCGGCCTCGGCCGACCGGACGCCCAACGGATCAGCGTGGTCAGCTCGTTGACGCCGAGGTCGGACGACGCGCAGGACCTCGTCCGCGAGGTGCGGGCGCTGGCTCCGCCGCCCGGCGCGCACCCGCTGGTGGGCGGGCAGGACGCCGAACTGGTCGACGCCAAGCACTCCATCAGCAGCCACCTCCCGCTCGCCATCGGCCTGGTCGCCCTCACCACCTTCGTGCTGCTCTTCCTGTTCACCGGCAGCGTGGTGCAGCCGCTGCGCGCCCTGGTGCTCAATGTGATCACCCTGGGAACGACCCTCGGCGCCATGACGTGGATCTTCCAGAGCGGCCACCTGTCGGGCCTGTTCGGCTTCACCGCGCAGCCGATGGAGGTGTCGATGACGGTGCTGATGTTCTGTATCGTCTTCGGTCTGTCGATGGACTACGAGGTGTTCGTCACCAGCCGGATCAAGGAACTCCACGACCAGGGCGAGGACACCGGGTCCGCCGTCGCCAACGGCCTGGGGCACACCGGCCGCATCGTCACCGCGGCCGCCTGCCTGCTCGCGGTCAGCTTCTTCGCCTTCGGCACGGCCAAGGTCAGCTTCATGCAGATGTTCGGCCTCGGCAGCGGACTGGCCATCCTCATCGACGCGATCGCCGTCCGCGGGGTCCTGGTCCCGGCCGCGATGCGGCTGCTGGGCCGCTCGGCCTGGTACGCGCCCGGGTTCCTGCGCACGCTGCACGGACGGATCGGCCTCAGCGAGGGCGGGCCCGAACCCGTCGCCGCCGCACCCGAGTTGCCCCAGGTGAAGGACGCCTCGGCAGTCTGACGGCCGGCCCGGACCCGCACGTGGGGCGCCCGACCTGGCAGTTGCCGGGGCGGGCGCCCCTCGGGCGTGCGACGGGCGCCGTCATCGCGGCAGGTCGGCGAGGAGCCGCTCGGTCGTCTCGTGCAGGCGGGCGGCGTCCGCCGGGTCGAACGCCTGCCCGTCGATGGGGACTTGGCGGCCCTCCAGTACGGCGGTGAGGCGGGCGGGCGGCTCGTCGAGGAACGGCTGGATCTGCGCGAGGGCCTCGGTGACGGGCTTGCCGGTCGCCTTCAGCCGGTCGACGGCGGCCGCGGTGGCCGGGTCGTACTCCCCCGCGAAGCTGGTGGACACCACCCCGGGGTGGTTGAGGACGTAGTGCACGGGGGTGTCGGCGTGCAGCCGGGCGAAGTGGACGCCGAGCAGGTCGCAGAGGGCGCCGCCGTGGCCGAGGGCGCCGGTGCCCGGGTAGCCGTGGCGCAGTTGCAGGTCGTTCCAGCGGACCGGGCCGGCCTGGCCGGAGCCGCCGAAGTTGAGCACGACGGCTCGCTCGGCACGGCTGAGCGGTGCGATCAGCCCGTGGCTGAGCAGGTGGCGGCTGAGGTAGTACAGCGCGAAGTTGCTCTCCAGCCCGTCCGGGGTCTCCGCCCGGGTCGAGCGGTGGAAGCGCGCGCCCAGCACCAGCAGGTCGACGGCCGGGTAGCCGCGCGTGATCTCGGCGATGACGCGGTGGTTCTCCGCCACCCGGCTCAGGTCGGCCCGGAGGAACCGTGCCCGGTCGCCGGCGCCGCGACGCTCGGCGGCGGCCAGGAACGCCTCGCCCTTCTCGGCGCTGGTGCCGACGATCAGCACGTCGTGGCCGCGCTCCAGGTAGCGGTCGGCCAGCGCGCGGCCGATGCCGTCGGTGCCGCCGGTGATGACGGTGGTCCCCATGGTCTCCCCCAGGCTCTCTTCAACTAGTTTGATCAATCAAAGCAGATTGCCGGGAGGCGGGCAACGCGCTTGCGGGGGTGGGGACTTCGGCACACCTCGGGGACGCGGGGCGAACTTCCCTGGCGGCGGGGGCCGTCGGGTGCGGGTGCGGGTCAGTGTGCGGGTGCGGGTCCGTGTGCGGGTGCAGGGAGACTCGGGCGCGCTCGGGGCCGGGGGCCGGGGGCCGGGGGCCGGGGGCCGGGGGAGGTCGGCGCGGAGGCCAACGCGGCGGTCAGTCGAGCGACTTGACGTAGCCCGCCTCGACCATGCCCGCGAGCATGTGGTCCTGGACCTGGATCAGGGTGTCGGCGGCCTGGCCGAGTTCGTCCGGCACCGCCTCGGTGAAGACGGTGGCGAGCAGTTCGCAGCGTGCGGCCCGGACCCGCGCGAGGGCCTCGCGGCCGCGTTCGGTGATCGCGATGACCCCGGAGCGGCCGTCGGACGGGTCCCGGAGCCGGCTGACCAGCGCGTCGGCCTTCAGCTGGCGAAGCTGGAGGGAGACCGTCGAGATGTCGATCCGCAGGCACTCCGCGATGTCCGACACCCGCATCGCGCCGGCGACGTCGAAGTGCTCCAGCAGCCGCAGCGCGCTCGCCGGGATGTCGCACCCCGACCTGCGGGCCACCTCGGCCCGGATGTACTTGCTCTCGCTCCACCGCATCAGCGCCGACAGCGCCACTTCCAGGCGGGCCAACTCCGGCGCGGCGGAAGGACTCCTCGGTGCGCCCGCGGACACCGGCGTGGATGGGGCCATTGCTCCAGGCTACAAGGGCGGCGCTTCCCGCGGGGCGGTGCTCCGGCAACGATCGGCGCCGCGCGCCAGGCTCGTGTCAGGCGCGTGTCAGTCGGCAATGCGGGCGTCCGTGCGAGCCTCGACGGGCCTCCCGGGCCGACCGAACCGACCGGGCGCCGGTCGCGCCCCGCGGGCCGCCGCACCTGCCGCTACAGGGGCGACGGCGCCGGCCTCGCGGGACCGTGTGGAGCCGCCGACGACGCCCTTGCGGACGGGCCACGGCCGTACGCGCCCGGCGCCACGCGAAGGCCGGCCGGTGTCACCGGGGCGGCCAGGGACAGCGCGGCCATCAGCGGCAACGTCGGCCCGAGCAGCACCGGTCCGAGCGGCACCGGCAGCACCGACAGCGGCAGCACGGCCACCGCCGCCACCAGGCCGAGGGTGCGCCGCGGCGAGCCGAACGCGAAGACCGCCGCCGCCCGGTGCAACTCCTTTCGCTTCGCGTCCGGTTGGAGCGTCGTCGTCACCGCGAGGGCGACGGCGTAGACCGCCGCGGCGGCGAGCAGGACGGCCTGCACGGGCAGCAGCGCCAGCGCGGGACCGCTCCGCCCCACCAGGAACACGGTGTTGGAGACGCAGAGCAGCAACACCGCCGTGCCGACGAGCGCTTCGCCCCGCAGCCGCCGCCACTGCGCCGGGAAGGCCCGCAGCGTCGCGGTGAAGCAGCGGCCCGAGCCGTCGGTGCGCCAGCTCTGCAGCGCGGTGGCGGCCGCCGCCAGGGCCGGCAGCCAGGTGACGACGCCGAGCGCGAGCACGCAGAACGCGGCTCCGGCCAGGGCCGGGTAGGCGACGAACTCCGCGGCGCGCAGCGCCTTGCGTTCCCAGCCGTCCATGAGTGTGCTCCTGCCGATCGGTGTGCCGTGGATGTGCGGTGGAGGGAGGTGGAGAGTCGGAGGTGGTGGGCCGGGCGTCCGGCCGCCGAAGGCCGCGGCCGGCGCCGGCTCGCGGTCAGCTCAGGATCGCGGTGACCGGCTCGCCGGACGCCAGGAGTCGCTGCCCTCCTCGGTGCACCGTGCGCGCCCCGACCACCGCGGTGCGGCCACCCGACATGACGACGGCGGCCGCGTCCGCCCGTACACCGCCCGCGTCGATCCGCCGGGTGAGCGGGGCGAGCAGCACCGTTTCGGCGTCCTCGCCCCGGCCGACCCGGACACCCCAGCCCTCGGCCGTATCGAGCGCCACTGCGGCCGCCGGTGTGGCGTCGAAGGCGTCGGCGCACTCGATGACCGTCAACAGCGCTGTCTCCCGGGCGGGTTCGGTGGTCAGGTGCAGGGTCTGGAGGGTCTTCTCGATCCGCAGACTCGGCGTGCTGGACGTGGGGTTCGCCTCGATCGGGGTCGCGAAGCGCGTGGCGCGCACCGTCCGCGGGGCCAGCCGGGTCAGCCGCGCCTGGGCCGGGCCCGACGCCAACAGCCAGCTCTCGCCGTCGAGTTCCTCGGCCGGCCAGTCGGAGTGCAGCACGAACGTCCACTCCCGGGGCTGCCCGGCCGCGAGCAGGTCGAGCACGACGACCCGGCCGCGCGGGGTCGCCACGAGCGTGCGGTCCAGCCGGGTCACGCCGAGTTCGGCGGGGAACATGCAGGCCGTCTCGCTGGTGGCGTGCGCGAACCCGCCCTCGGCGAGCACGTCCCGCACCCGCGGCCGCCGCTCGTAGGGGATGTCGCGGTAGACGTGGTAGCGGTCCTCGTCGGCCCAGCCCTGTCCGTCGACCAGCACCAGGTTGTGGTGCGCGGCGCGCTTGCGGTTGCTGTAGCCCTCGTCCACCGCGAGGAAGGCGCCGCGCGAGGCGATGACGAACGCGCCCGCGTCGGGGTGGTGGTGTCCCGCGCTGGCGGCCTCCCAGCCGGTCGCGCGCCGCAGCCGCTCGCCCTCCTCCCACGCGTGGTGGCCCCCGCCGGGTGCCGCCTTGAAACTGACGACGGTGGCCGGGGCGTCCCAGCCGGTGCGGGCGGTGATCTGCCCGAGGTCCGGGAAGTACGCGGTGGCCGGTGTCTCCCCGCCCGGGGCGCGGGCGGGTATCCGCGGGTCGTACCAGAGCAGTTCGAGGTACGCCTCGGGCATCACGCCGGGCCGGACCCCCGAGGCGTACGCCTCGCGCCAGAAGTGCCGTTCGGCGACGAGGGCGCCGAGCCACTGGGCGGTGGGGTCGGCGTACGCGGCGGCGAGCCGGTAGTACAGGGCGACGCTGTGGCCGCTGCGACGGTCGTGGCAGTCGCCGTGGTCGATGTTCTCCTCGAAGGTGCCGCCGGCCGACTGGTGCAGCCGCCAGTTCGTGGTGTTGCGCAGGAAGTCGCACGTCTTGAACAGGTCGGCGCCCTCGACCCGTTGGACGAGGTCGGCGTGGATGGCCAGCCAGGGCACGCCGTAGCGCCAGTAGACGACGCCCTCGGAGTCGGAGCCGTCGCGGGCGAGATGGGCCAGCACCGTCTCCAGGTTGGCGCGGGCCGCGTCGGACCACTCGGGGCGGCCGAGCGCGTAACCGGCCGTGGCCAGCCCGGCCCAGCAGATCCAGTTGTGGTTCTGCCAGTAGGCGTCCGTCCACCAAGTGCCCTTGTTCTGCTGGACGTACGCCCAAAGCCGCTCACCCTGGAGGGTCAGCTTCTCCCGCAACTCCGCGCGCCGGTCCGGTTCCAGGTCCTCGCCCAGCCAGGAGTACGCCAGCGACAGCCCGTGCAGCAGCCAGCCGGCGTCGAGGTCGTGGTCGGGCATGTTGGCCTTGCCCCAGTGCGGGTAGGCCACGCACGCGGAGATCCAGCGCCGGCACTCGTCGAGGTAGCCGCGCCGGCCGGTGAGGCGGTAGGCGAGCGCGAGGTTCGCGGCCGCGGGGCCGAAGTACGTGATGCTGGCGGTGGGATGCTCGGCCGGCGGCGTCTGGCCGCGGTACCAGTCGCACTGCTCGTACAGCCTGCGCCACTGCGCGGCCCGCACGGTGCGCAGTTCGGCCCGCAGCGTCTCCAACTCGCCGTCGAGTAGTAGCACTTCGGCTCACTCTCCCAGGTCGTGGTGGTCGGTGGTGCCGTCGAGGAGTTCGACGGCGAGCAGCGAACCGTCCAGCCGCATGGCGCGGACCGGGGACAGCCCGCGGCAGTAGGCCGAGGCGAAGACGACGTGGCGGCCGTGCGCGGACCAGTCGGCGCCCTGCCGGACGGCCGCCGGGTCGTCGGCCGGTCCCGGGTGCGGCCGGATCGCGAACTCCGCCTGCACCGAGGCGACATGGATGCCGGTGAGGACCGGGCCCGCCTCGTCGCCCCAGACGGTGCGGACCACGCCGTCCGGGCCGCGCACCGCGTCGAACTCCACCGCCGGGCGCAGGTGCGCGGTGAGCGTGCGCTCGCGGTCGGCCTCGACGGTCAGCACGTCGAGCAGGTAGCCCGCGGCCGCGGTGACCGTGCGGGTGGCGGTCACCCCGTCGTACGCCTGCGCGCACACGCCGTGCGCGGCGCGCTCGTCCGCCCGGTCCAGCCGGGCGTCCACCTGCCGCTGGTCCGCGCCGTCCACGCTGAAGGCCGGGTGCGCGGCGGTCGAGGCGTAGTACGCCCGGAAAGCGCGGTGCGCGTACGGCACCTGGCCGGGGTCCGGCTGCCACGCCACGCCGTCCGGGCCGTACAGGTACAGCGCGAGCTTGTCCTGGTGGCCGTGGCCGCCGCCGTGCGGGCCGGCGTCCAGGACGGCGTGCACGCCGCCGCCCCTGACCACCGCGAATCCGGCGTCGGGGAAGGTCCGGCGCGGCCGGGAGTACGGCCACGGCAGCGCGGGGCCGTCGAACCAGCCCTCGACGTCCGGCGCGGGCGCCGCGGACCGGGACCGGACCCGGTCCAGGACCTCGGCCAGCGGTTCGCCGGTGAACAACTGGTGCACCAGCAGGCACACTTCGTGCAGCTCGGCCAGGGCCTCGGCTCGCCGGTAGGGCCCGTCGTGCAGCTCCGGCAGGTCGCCGTCGGGCGCGGCGATCCCGGCCAGCGCGGCGGCCATCGCCGCGAGCCGCTCCCGGTCGTCCGGCGCGATCCGGGCCGGGTCGCAGCCGCGCAGCGACAGCAGGTAGGCCCGCAGCACGAACAGGTGGTAGTAGGTGCTGCCTTCCCACTCCCAGCCGTCGGGGTGGGTGGCCAGTCCCGGGTGGCCGCGCAGGTCGCCGTCGCGGCGGCCGCGGCAGACCGCGGCGGCGGCGTTCAGCCACGCGGTGTAGTTGGAGCGCTCGTCGCCACGGGCCACCAGCCGCTCGCGGGCCGCCTCCGCGGAGTGCGCGAGCGCGGCGAGCAGGCGTGCCACGGCCGCGCCGCCGGTGCTGGTGCCGGTGCCGGTGCCGGTGCCGGTGCCCTCGCCGCGCTCGGCGAGGCTCCAGGCCGCGTGCCCGATGTTCACCGCCCAGATCGCCTCGGTCAGCGCCTGCTGGAAGAGCCGGCCGCGCAGCATCCAGTCGGGCGCACCGCTGTGCTCCCCCGGCCTGGTCAACTCCGCGTACAGGGCCGCGTACCGCTCCAGTCCCCGGGCCGCGCTCACCCGATCCGCGGCATCCTCGGACGCGGCCAGGTGCCGCAGCCGCAGCGCGCACGCCTGATGGGCGAGCACCGTCCAGGCCCCGCGCACCTCAGCGGTGTCCACCCGGCAGCCATGCGGACACACCGCTCCACCCGCCGGAAACCTCCCACCGAGCAGATCCCCATGCCCGAGCTCCGTGCCGTGCACGGGACACACGTAGGCATGCCACCACCCACCCCGCTCCCCCGGCGGAACGACCACGTGCCCGCCCTCCCCCGCAGGGGCAACCGGGTATCCGTGCTCCGCGGCCGGGTTCACCAGGTGCCCGCGCTCTCCCGTCGGGGTGACCGGGTTTCCGCTTTCCCCTGCCCGGATGACCGGGTGGCTGTGCCTCCCCGCCGGGTTCACCGGGTCCGCCGGGATGACCGGGTTCCCCGCCGGGGTCACCCGGTGCCCGCCCTCCCCCGCCGGGATGACCGAACTTCCGCTCTCCCCCGGCGGGGCCGCCTGGCGTTCGGCCTCCCCGTCGATGCCCCCGGTGCCGCCGGTCATGTCGGTCGCGCCCATGCCCTCAGCCCCGTCTCTCGCACTGGCCTCACCGGCCGTGCTCGCTGTGCCGGTTCCACCGCTGCCGCCGATCCTGCCGGTTCCGCCCATTCCCTCGGCTCCGCCGGTCGTGCCGCTCTCACCGGCCCCGCCGACACCGCCGACCTCGGCGAGCAGGCCCGGTACGCCCACACCCTCGGCCCCGCCGCTCGCGCTGCTCTCACCGACCCTGATCACCCCGCCCGTGTCGCCAGTCCTGTCGGCTCCGCCCGAACCCTCCGCCCCGCCGGCCGTGCCGGCCGTGGCGGGCGCACCGGGCGTGGCGGCACGGCCGGTGCCACCGGCCGTGCCGGCCGTGCCCCGCGCGGACGCGCTCATCGCGGCCACGCGCCGCCGCCGATGTCGAAGGTGGCCCCGGTGAGGTAACCCGCCTCGTCCGAGGCGAGGTAGACGGCCGCGCCGGCAACGTCGTCCGGGACGCCGCCGCGGCCGATCGGCAGGCCGCCGACGATCTTCTCCTGGACCTGCGGGGCCGTGAAGGTGCCGTGGAAGGCGGTGTCGCCGATGAAGCCGGGGGCGAGGGAGTTCGCGGTGATGCCGTCCTGGCCGAACTCCTTGGCCAGGCCCTTGGTGAACCCGACGACGCCGGCCTTCGCCGCGGCGTAGGCCGCCGCGCCCGGTCCGCCGCCGTCGTGCGCGGCCTGGGAGGCCATCGTGATGATCCGGCCGCGGCGGCCGGCTTCCCGCAGATACGGCACGGCGGCGCGCACGGTCCGGTAGGTGGCCGTCAGGTTGACGTCGATGACGGCGTGGAAGTGGTCCTCGGTCATCTCGGCGACCGGCACCCGCGCCACGAGGTGGCCGGCGTTGGTCACCACGATGTCGAGGCCGCCGAGGAAGCCGGCCGCCGCGTCGACGAGCGCGGTGACCTCGGCGCCGTCGGTGACGTCGGCGTGCAGCGCCGTGGCCTTGCGGCCGAGTCCGGCGATCTCGGCGGCGACCTGTTCGGCGCCTTCGGCACTGCGGCCGTAGTGGACGGCGACGTCCGCGCCGGCGGCGGCCAGGCCGCGGGCGACGGCGGCGCCGATCCCGCGGCCGGCCCCGGTGACGAGGGCGCGGCGCCCGGTGAGATCGAACGGCATGGGGGTCCTCCTGGTGTGCGGTGGGTGAACTGCGAGGGGTGGGTGCGAGGAAAGAGAGGAAGGGTCGTGAACGGGCCTCGCGGCGCGGTCACTTGATGCCGGAGTTGGCGAAGCCCTGCACGAAGTAGCGCTGGGTGAAGAGGAAGAGGACGACCATCGGCACGGTGGCCATCGTGGTGCCGGCCATCAGGTAGGCCCACGCGTTCTGGTCGGACTGCTGGAAGCTGGACAGCCCCACCTGCAACACCCGCTTGTCGGGGCTGCTGGTGACGATCAGCGGCCACAGGAAGTTGTTCCAGCTCGACTCGAAGGTCAGCAGCGCCACCGTCGCGATGGCCGGCTTCACCTGCGGCGTCATCACCCTGGCGTAGATGCCGAACTCGCCGAGTCCGTCGATCCGGGCCGCCTCCTCCAGTTCGCGCGGCAGCGACAGGTAGAACTGCCGGAACAGGAAGATGGCGAACGGGGTGAGCGCGCCGGGGACGATCAGCCCCCACCACGAGTCGAGCCAGCCGTGCCCGCCGCGGCCGAGGTAGTCGTTGCCGCCGAAGAAGGGCATGCCCTTCGCGATCAGGTACTGCGGCACGACCTTGGTGTAGGTGGGGATCATCATCATGGCGAGGATCGCCATGAACAGCGGTGTCCGGCCGCGGAACGGCACCCGGGCGAGGGCATATCCGGCCATCGAGGCGAGCAGCAGGTTCAGCCCCGTGTGGCTGACCGCGATCACCAGGCTGTTCAGGGAGTACGTGCCGAACGGCGCGTAACTCAGTGCCGTCGAGTAGTTCGACCACCGCCAGTGCTGCGGGAGCAGGTGCGGCGGATAGGACGCGAGGTCCGCCTCGGTCTTCACCGAGGTGAGGACCATCCACACGAACGGGGCGATCATCGCCAGGGAGACCAGCAGC
The DNA here is from genome assembly GCF_040702025.1 of Streptomyces sp. NPDC088194. NCBI lineage: Bacteria > Bacillati > Actinomycetota > Actinomycetes > Kitasatosporales > Streptomycetaceae > Streptomyces > Streptomyces sp. NPDC088194. The sequence goes on from NZ_JBFBIV010000025.1 coordinate 61,166, forward strand.
AGCACCAGGTGCAGTGCCGCCCTGCGCAGCCGCCGTGCGAGCAGCGGGTCGAGGGACCGTATCCGGCCCCGGATCGGTTCAGCGGACATCGTCCTCCCTCCCCGTCACTCGCCGGCTGATCAGCATGAGCACCAGCAGGAAGGCGAAGAGCACCACGCTCATCGCGCACGCCTGGCCCATCTGGAACTCCTTGAACGCCTTGGTGTAGATCTCGTACGTCATCACGGTCGTGGAGTTGGCCGGCCCGCCGTCCGGCGTCAGCACGTAGAGTTGGTCGAACGCCTGGAAGGAGTCGATGATCGACACCACCAGCACGAAGAAGGTCGCGGGTTTGAGCAGCGGCAGCGTGATCGACCAGAAGGTGCGGGCCTTGGAGGCACCGTCGAGCGCGGCCGCCTCGTACACGTCCTGCGGCATCGCCTGGAGCGCGGCCAGATAGATGAGCATCTTGATGCCGACGCCCTTCCAGATCGACACCATGATCACGGCGAACAGCGCCCAGCTCGGGTCCCCGAGCCACACCGGTCCCTTCACGCCGAACCAGCCCAGCGCCGTGTTGAAGATGCCGATCCGCGGCTCGAACATCCACATCCACACCAGCGCGATCGCCACCGTGGCGGTGATGTGCGGCATGAAGATCGCCGCCCGGTACCAGGCGCGCCCGCGGATCTTGTTGTTGAGCAGGACCGCGAGCACGACCGCGATGGCCATCGCCACCGGCACGGTGAAGAAGGTGAAGACCACGGTGTGCCAGATCGAGGCGTTCCAGGTGCTGTCGGAGAAGATCGCCCGGAAGTTGTCCAGGCCGGTGAACGTGGCGGTGCCGGCGAGGATGTCGTAGTTCATGAACGCGAGCACGAACGTGGCGGCCACGGGTACGCCGATCCACCACACGAGGTGGATGGTGGCCGGGGTGAGCATGAGCAGCGCGACCCGGCGGCGGTCCCGCCCGAACTTCGGCCGCCGGCCGCCGCCGTGCCGCCGTGTCGACGGGAGCGGGAAGCCGCGCGGCGGCGGTGGGCCGCCGCGGGGGTGCGAGGCCTGCGCGGTGGGCGCGGCCATCAGGCGTCCTTGGCCATGATCGCCCGGGCCTTCTCGGCCAGCCCCTGGAGCGCCTTGGCCGGGGTGGTCCGGCCGAGCAGCGCGCTCTCCAGCGCGGGCTTGAACTCGTCGCGGATCTCCAGCCAGGACGGCACGCCGCCCTCGGAGAAGGCGTGGTCGAGGTTCTTCATGGCGAAGCCGACGAGCTTGTCGTCCTTGACGTACGCGGAGTCGGCGGCGCTGTTGACGGCGGGGAGGTTGCCGCGCTGCTGCGCGGCCTGCGGGGAGACCTGCGCGCTGGAGATGAACTCGACCAGCTTCTTCGCCTCCTCACGGTGGCTGGAGCGTGCCGCGACGGTGGCCAGGGTGCCGCCCTGGAACATCGCCGGGCGGGCCTGGTTGAGGGTGAACCCGGCGACCTTGTCCTCCTTGATCAGGTCGGGCGCGGCCGCCTCCATCTGCCGCCACAGGTCGTTGTGGCCGACCGCCATCGCGGCCCGGCCCTGGGTGAGCGGGGCGGCGACCGCGCTGGTGCTGGAGAAGCCGTAGTCCTCGATCCTGTCGTTGCGGACGACGTCCACCATCCACTGGAGCGCGTCGATCGCCTCCGGGGAGTCGAAGGCGGGCTTGCCGTCCTTGAACAGGTCGGCGCCGAAGGCCCACATCAGCGGCAGGAAGGTCTGCCGGATGTCGTTGCTGAGGATGTCCACCCCGGCCCGTTGCAGGGTGCCGCCCTTACGGACCGTCAACTCCTTTGCCATGTCCTTGAGTTCGGTGAGATCCTTCGGCGGCGCGGTGATGCCGGCCGCCGCCAGGATGTCCTTGCGGTAGATGCCGAGCCGGGTGTCGAGGACGACCGGCCGCGCGTAGGTCCTGCCGTCGTAGACGCCCGCCTCGACCACCCGGGAGTTGTAGACCTTGCCCAGTTCGGCCGCGCTGGTCTCCAGGTCGGCGAGCACCCCCTTCTTGGCGAAGGGCGGTATCCAGCCGACCCCGATCAGCATCACGTCGTACGGCATGCCGCCGACGATCGAGGTGGTGAGCTTCTCGTTGAGCTTGCTGTAACTGGTGTAGTCCGGTTGGACCGTGACCCCCGGGTTGGTCTTCCGGAAGTCGGCGATCAGCGACTCCAGCAGCTTCTGGCCGTCGGAGCGGTCGAAGATCGGGGTGATCATCCGGAGCGTGCCGCCTCCTCCGCCGCCGCCCGACGAGTTCGGCGCCGGACCGCCGCACGCGGCGAGCGCGGCGCCGGCCGCCGCTGCCGTACCGAGGCCGAGGAAGTGTCTGCGGGACAGTGCTGCTGAGCGTGTTGGAGGCATGGCTGAACTCCCGTCGGCGAGCAGGATCGCCGTGGTAGAAGACTCGCTTGGTCTTGCGCTGACGCCAGTGCATCGATTTACTTGGCTGCGTTGCAGAGCAGACTAGAAATGTCACCAGAGAGTGTCAACATGTGTGAAACACATTGGTTATCAGCGCGAGTGAGGGTGGGGCCTTGAGTGGTGTGACGATCTACCAGGTGGCGGCGGAAGCGGGCGTCTCGCCGAGCACCGTCTCGAACCTCCTCAACGGGCGGCACGCCAAGATGCAGCCGGAGACCCGGGAGCGGGTGGAGTCCGCGATACGGAAGCTCGGCTACCGCCCGAACCGGGCCGCGCGGCAACTGCGCACCGGGCGGGTGCAGACGGTCGGCCTGATCGTGCCGTCGGTGGCCAACCCCTTCTGGGGGACCTTCGCCCGGCACTTCGAGGCGGCGGCGCTCGCCGACGGGTTCTACGTGCTGCTCTGCAACAGCGAGCGCGATCCGGTCCGCGAGCGCGGCTACGTCGAGGAGTTGTGGGACGACGGCATCGGCGGGGTGGTGCTCTGCTCCTCGCTGCCCTCGCTCGACCACCTGCGCCCGGTCGTCGAACGCGGCCTGGCGCTGGTGGCGTTCGACCGCACCGCGCAGCCGGGCGACCCGTCGACCGTGGTGAACGTCGGCACCGACAACGTGCTCGGCGCGCAGATGTCCGGCAGCCATCTGATCGAACTCGGCCACCGCCGCTTCGGGTTCGTCTCCGGCTCCATCGGCAGCGTCAACCGCTCCGAGCGGTACCGCGGCTTCCGGCAGGCGCTGGAGGCGGCCGGGCTGCCGGAGGACGCCATCACCGTCTCCTCGGCCGCCGCCACCGCGAACTTCGACGACCGCGACTCCGCGGAGATGGGCCGTACCGCGGCCCGCGAACTCCTGGACGGGGAGCATCCGCCCACCGCGATCGTCGCCATCAACGACGTCTGCGCGCTGGGCGTCTGCGCGGGGGTGCGCGACGCGGGCCTCGAAGTCGGCCGGGACGTCTCGGTCGTGGGGTACGACGACATCATGCTGGCGCAGATGGCCATGCCCGGGCTGACCACGGTCCGCCAGCCGATCGCCGAGATGGCCACGGGCGCCTTCGCGAAGCTGCGCGAGCAGACCGAGGCCGAGACGGCCACCGCCGGCCACTCGGTGCTGCACCGGCCCGAACTCGTCGTCCGCGGCTCGACCGGCCCGGCCCCCGCGCCACGGTCCTGACAGCGGGGCGCGGGCCCTGACGGCGAGGCCCTGACCGCGCGGGCGGCCGGGCGCCCCACCGGAAGGCGGCGCCACCGGTGCGCCGTGCGCCGCCGGGTCGAAGGGCCGTCACCCGCCGGTCGGAGGTCCGTCACCCGCCGGTCGAAGCCGCCATGACCGCGCGGGTGACAGCCTCGACCGCGGGGGTGGGGCGGCCGGGAAGGCGGGCCAGCAGCACCCGGCGGATCTCGGGCGGCGCGCCCTCGACACGCAGCAGGATCACACCCGGGGGCAGCGCCGCCGAGGACCGGGAGGGCACCGTCGTCACGCCGAACCCCCGTGCGACGAGCCGGAGTTTGGTCAGCCAGTCGGCCGCGTGGTGGGCGACGCGGGCCCGCCCGGGCAGGCCCGGCCAGACCCCGAGCAGCGGCTGCGCGGACGAGGAGGGGGTGGCGATCCAGGCGGCGTCCACGAGTTCGTCGACGTGCACCGCGGTGCGGCCGGCGAACTTCCCGTCCGACGCCGCCGCGACGGCCAGTTCGGTGTCCTCGACGGTCTCCAGGCGCAGGCGCGGCGACTCGCCGTCCGACGGCCTGTGCGGCGGGCGGGAGGTCAGCAGGGCCAGGTCCGTCGAGCCGGCGCGCAGCGCCCGGATCAGGGCGGGCGTGCTGCCCTCGCTCGTCGTCACGGTGATCCGCGGGTGGGCCGAGAGCCGGTCGAGCACGTCGGGCAGGACGGTCCAGCCCGCGCTGGGGAACGTGCCCAGCCGCACCACCTCGGTCCGCGAGCCGGCGCCGGCGAGTTCGCGCTCGGCGTCCGCGACGGAGTCCAGGATGGTCCGGGCGTGGCGCAGCAGGACGAGTCCCGCGGGAGTCAGCCGCACCCCGTCCGCGTGGCGCTCGAACAAGGCGGCGTTCGCGTTCCGTTCGAGGGCGGCCGCCTGGCGCGAGACGGCCGACTGCGTGTAGCCGAGGTGGGCCGCGGCGGCGGTGAAGCTGCCGGACTCCGCGATCTGCCGCAGGACCCGCAGGCCCGCACTGGAGATGTCCATGCGCACCAGGCATACCACGCATGCTCGATCGTCGCTTCCCGCATGACCGCCCCGGTCGTAGCGTCGATACCGGAAACGCGGAGGACAGACCCGGAATCACGGACGAAAGACGAGGTCATCACGTGCGAGCAGCGGTTCTCACGGAGTTCGGCGCGCCGCTCACGGTGCGGGAGGTGCCCGCCCCCGAGGCGGGCGGCGGTGAGGTGGTGGTCGACGTGCTGGCCGCCTGCGTACCTCCGTACACCGCCGAGGTCTTCAGCGGCGAGCGCAACTACCCGCTGGTCCCTCCCGTCGTGCCCGGTGTCGGCGGTGTGGGCCGGGTGGTCCACGTCGGGCCGGACGCCACCCGGCTGCGGGCCGGCGACCTGGTGTGGTGCGACTCGACCGTGCGCTCCCGGGACGACGCCCTGGCCCCCGACATCACGTTGCAGGGCTGGAGTTCCCGTGGCGACGGCGGCGCGCGGCTCGCCGAGCACCTGCACGACGGTTCGTTCGCCGAGTCGATGCGGGTGCCGACCGAGAACGTCTTCCCGCTGCCCGCGGCGGCGCGGTCCGATCCGGCCCGCTGGGCCGCGCTCACCGTGCACGCCATCCCCTACGGCGGGCTGCTGGCCGGCGGGCTCGAAGCCGGTGAGACGCTGCTCGTCAGCGGGGCCACCGGGAACCTCGGCAGCAGCGCGGTCGCGGTCGCCCTGGCGATGGGGGCGGGGCGAGTGGTGGCACCGGGCCGGAACCAGGCCGCGCTCGACCTGCTCGCCGACCGGTTCGGCCCGCGCGTGCGACCGGTCCGGTTGACCGGGGACGAGGCCGCCGACCGTGCGGCGATGTCCGCGGCAGCCGGCGGCCCGGTCGACATGGTGATCGACCTGCTGCCGCCGCGCGCGCCCGGCTCCGTGACGCGCACCGCCGCCATGACCGTACGGGAGAACGGCCGCGTCGTCCTGATGGGCGGCGTCGGCATGCTCGGCGGCGAGGACCTCGCGCTCCCGTACCGGTGGATCATGCGCAACTCGATCACCGTGCGCGGGCAGTGGATGTATCCGCGCTCCGCGAACGTGGGCATCGTCCGGCTGCTCGCGTCGGGCGCGCTCGACCTCGCCCCCGAACGCGTCCGGTCCTTCGGGCTCGACGCGGTCAACGACGCCGTCGCGTACGCCGCGGCGCACCCGGGACCGTTCGACCGCACGGTCCTCGTCCCGCCGGCCGGCTGACCGCCGTTACGTCAGACGGCAGACGGAAGACGGCGGGCCCGCTCACAGCGTCCGTCGCAACGCCGAGGCCAGCTCGGACGCCGAGGACGGTGCCGTGCCGGCCGACTCGTCGAGGGTGGTGTCGATCAGCTCGGCGAGCCCGCGTGGCAGCGACGGCACGCGGGTGCGCACCGGCACCGGCGGCTCCCACAGCACGATCTCGGCGGGGTCCACGTCCGGGGGGAAGTCGCGTGGCGTGTGGCCGGTCAGCATCCAGTACAGGCAGGCCGCGGTCGCCCACAGGTCGACGTCGGGCCGGGAGTACTTGTAGTCGAGCAGCTGGCGGCGCGGCATGAAGGCGATGCTGCCGCCGACCGCACCGGTGTGGGTGCGCCCGGACAGGCCGGCGTAGTCGAACGCCTTCGCCAGGCCGAAGTCCGCGACCTTCAGCACCGGTTGCCGGCCGGGACCGTCCAGCAGCAGGTTCTGCGGCTTGATGTCACGATGCACCAGTCCGCGCGCGACCGCCGCCCCGCCGTCGGCGCGGCGTACCGTGACCTCGGCCTCGTGGGCGTACGCGAGCCCCTCCAGGGCCTGGAGCGCCAGGGGGACGGCCGTCTCGACGGGGAGCCGGCCACCGCTGCGCCGCACCAGGTCGGCGACGCTGCCGCCGGCGCAGTACTCGCACAGCAGCCAGAACACGCCGTCGCGCGCGGCGCTGTCGTGGAAGCGGACGATGTGCGGATGGCGCAGCGCCTTCGTGCAGTCGAGTTCCCGGCGGAACGCCTCGCGCGCGGCCGGGTCGACGTGGCCCTGCGGGATCAGCGACTTCACGGCGACGAGCCTGCGGGAGCGTGCGTGCCGGGCCAGTTCGACCACGCCCTGCCCGCCTCTTCCCAGCTCCCGCAGGACGCGCAGTCCGGGCGGCAGGTCGGTGCGGACGTCGGGGCGCAGCACCACCCGCACGGTCGTGCCGCCCGCGCGCAGCTCGTCCCCGTCCGCCAACTCCCGTGCGCCGGCGGCCTCGTCGATCCGCTCGCCGTTGACGTGGGTGCCGTTGCGGCTGCCCAGGTCGCGCACGAAGGCGTGCGGCGGCCGGACCTCGACCAGGCAGTGCCGGCGGGACACCTTGTGCTGCTCGGCGGCGATCCGGATACGCGCGTCCCGGCCGCGCCCGAGCAGGCAGTCGGCGCGCTCGGTGAACACGTGCTCGTCGGTGAGTTCGGCCCCGTCGCCGGTCCGCCCGGTGGTGACGACGAGCACCGCGGTCCACGGCACGGTCACTCCCCGTCCGCGGGTGCGAGGGTGAAGTCCCAGGCCAGCTCCCACACCCGCAGGTTCGACCCCAGGTCCGTGGTGGCGAGCAGGGCGCCGTCCCGGCTCAGCTCGATCCCGCCGACGGCGGCCTCGTGGCCCTCCAGCGTCCGCAGGCAGCGTCCCGAACGCAGGTCGTACACCTGGACCAGCCCGTCCCAGCCGCCGGTGATCGCGAACGCGCCGTCGGCGCTGAGGGTGAAGGAGTAGGGCATACCGCAGGGCAGTGAGTGGAGCACCCGGCCGGTCGCGGTCTCCCACACCTGCACCGCGCCGCGGCCCGGGGAGGCGGCCAGCCTGCCGTCGGCGCTGAAGGCGCCGGCCGTCTGGCCGATCGCGAACGCGCCGCCGCCCCGGACCGAGTACTGCGGCGACCCGCTCGCCACGTCGAACGCCGTGGTCATCAGGCCGGCGGAGAGGAACAGGGTCCGCCCGTCCGGGCTGAAGTCCAACTCCTCGTCGCTCGATCGGGACGGCAGGGTCCAGGCGGGGCGGTCCGCGTCCAGCGGCCACAGATGGACCTCGTGCTCGCCCGAGGGCCGGAACGAGGTGTCCGCGGCCGGCCGGGTCAGGCCGTGCGTGGCGGCGAACCTGCCGTCGGGGCTGAGCGCCACCGCGCCCACCCTCCCGCCGTGCGCCCGGAGCTCGCGCAGGACGGTGCAGCCGGGCAGGTCGCGCAGCCGCACCGTGCCGCCCGCGTCGCCGATGAGTATCCGGTCGCCCGCGGGGTTCAGCGCGAACGTGCTGATCCGGCCGAACTCGTCGGTGAGCAGGTACTTGCCGCCGTCCTCCAGGCTCAGCAGCCGGATGGTGCCCGTGTTGGTCAGGACCGCCAGTACTCGCCCGTCGAGGGCGAACCGGATGTCCTTGGCGTGGCCGCCCTCACCGTGGTCGAAGGTGTGCAGCCGCTCCCCGGCCCCGACGTCCCAGACATCCACCTCGCCACTCCACCGCCCGGTGGCCAGCAGGGTTCCGTCATGGTCGAGCACGGTGGTGGCGGGCTGGGTGAACTGCCGGTGCCCGTTGTACGCGTACAGCCCCCAGGCGCCGACCAGACCTGCCCTGCGGCCGTGCGCGCCCACCCTGGCCCACTGCTGGCGCACCTCGGGATGGCGGGCGAAGCCGGGCACCTGCTGTGCGGCGCGCAGCGTCTCGGCGGCGGGCGCGTAGCGGGCCGCGTCCGCGAGGTCGCGGGCACGTGCGATCAGCTCGCGGAACGTCTCTTCCGCGGTGGTGAGTTCACCGGCCGGCCTCGGGCGGGCGTAGCACCACGGGGCACGGTAGCCGGTGCCGGGCAGCGAGCGCAGTACGACCGTGGAGCGGCCGCCGAGCACGGCCACCCGCCCGTTCGCCACCAGCGCCGCGCAGTTCACCGAGCGCGCGGCCGACGGCACCTCCCGGTCGAGGGTGCGCAGGCAGCGGCCGGTGGTCGGGGCCCACGCCTGGATCGGCACCCCGGCGTCGCCGGCGGTCAGGAGGGTGGGGCCGGCCGAGGCGACCGCCATGGACCTGATGTGCCGCAACCGGTGCGGCACTTCGCTCACCACCTCGCCACGGCGGGCGTCCCACACCGTGAGCGGCCCGTCCCACCAGGCGACCACGGCACAGCGGGCGTCCGGGGAGATGCCCACCACGTCCAACCCGTGGGCCCGCACGTCCCTGCCGTGCAAAGTCCCCCGGACCGGACCGACCAGGGTGGCCAGCAGCCGCGGCCCGGCCATGTTCCAGGTGCGGACGGTGCCGTCCCGGCCGGAGTCGTCGAAGGACGCGGACACGGCGCGGCTGCCGGTACGGCTCAGCGCGAGCGAGGTGACCGGGCCGTCGTGCGCCCGCACGATGGTGGCTCCGGCGCTCATCCGATCCGGTTCCCAGAGCCAGATGGTGCCGTCCTGGTGTCCCACGGCCACGTGGCGGCCTTCGCCGCTGACCGCCAGCGCGCGGACGGCGGAGTGCTCGTCCTGCAACAGGATGCGCCGGCGGCCCCGGGCCAGGTCCCAGATCTCGACGGCACCGTCCGCGCGGGCCACCGCTCCCCGGGTGCCCGTCGCGTCCACGGCGAGGTGCACGACGGCCGGCCCGTTCCGGGTCAGGGTGCGCCGCGCGTGCCTTCGGCGCCGCTCGCCGGGCACCGACACCACCAGCCGGCCCGCGCGGTCACCGGACAGCACGAGGCGGCCGTCGGCGGTGACGGCGACCGCCGACACCTCCTCGGTGTGGCCGTCGAGGTCGGTGCGGACCGGCGGCGGCCGGCGCGCCAGCTCGGCCAGCGCCACCGCTGCGTCCGGCGAGTCCGGGTCCGCGGCGGCCGCCTCGCGCAGCAACTCCCCGGCCCGCTCGTCCTCGTGGCGCTCCAGCTCCAGGCAGCCGAGCAGGAGGGCGCCGAGGCCGGCCGGGGCGCCGGCGACACGGGCCGCCGCCAGGTCGGAGGCCGCCTGCTCGCCGGTGACGCGGCCCGAACGCCAGCGGTGCAGGCCGAAGTTGTACAGCGTCGGGAGATGGTTCGGATCGGCGCCCGACGCCTGTCGCCACAGTGCCTCGGCCTCCTCGGCCCTGCCCAGGTCCAGCAGCGAGAGCGCCTGGTTGGACAGGCCGTCCGACAGCAGGCGCACCGGCCTGGGCGCGGGCCGCGGATGGGCGGTGCCGAGGGCCGCGCGGTACACCTCGCCGAGCGTCGCCGCGATCTCGTCGAAGCCGGACGGCCGGGCCGCCGGGTCCTCGGCGAAGCACCGGCTCAGCAACTCGCCGACCCCGGCGGGCATCTGAGGCACCCGGGCGTCCTCGGCGCCGCCGTCCCGCAGGAACGTCGCCAGCGCTTCCCCGGCGACCTGTCCACGGGCGGTGAGGCGGCGTCCGGCGAACATCTCCAGGACGCTCACCGCCCAGGACCACACGTCGGTCGCCGCGGTCAGCCGGGCCGCGCCGCGCCCCGCGCCGGCCGCCGCCTGTTCCGGGGAGCAGTAGGCGGGTGTCATCCCGGCGTACGTCGCGGTCAGTGGGTCGCCGGCCGGGGGCTCCGCCGCCTCCGGCCGGTTCGCCGCCGGTCCCCCGGCCAGGCCGAAGTCGGTGACCTTCGCCGTGCCGTCCGCCTGGAGCATCACGTTCGCCGGTTTGACGTCCTGATGGACCAGCCCGCTGTCGTGTGCGTGCGCCAGCCCCCAGGCCATCTGCACGGCGATGTCCAGGACGCGGCCGAGCGCGGCCCGGTGGCCGCCCTCGTACAGCCCGCCGCCGCGTACGGCCTGCGCCAGGCTGCCGCCGTCGACCCACTCGGCGAACACCCGGGGCAGCCCGTCGATGGTGCGCACGTACACGCAGTTGACGGTGTGCGGATGGAGCCCGAGTCCGACCCAGGTGCCCGCCTCGTTCTCGAACCGCCGCCGGTCGTCCGGTGTCCGCACCCGGTCGGGGCGCGGGGTCTTCACGGCGAGGTCCACCTGCCAGTCACGGTGCCGGACCCGGTGCACCAGGCCCATCCCGCCGTCACGCACCACGTCGAGGATCTCGTACAGCCCGAGGACGGTGTCGCCGGGTGCCCAGATACGGGCGGGTCCGCGTGCCACGGCGGCCTCAGCCGGCGGGGCCGGGCGGCGACGGCGGCGGGGCGGCCCCCGCGTCGCCGACGTGAAGGCAGTAGCGCAGCGGCATCCGGCCGACCCTCCCCCGATATGACGTCAACTCACCGACGTCAGGTTAGTGCCGTGGCCGGAAAGGTTTGCCCGGTTCGCGGAGTCCGGTGCGATGCGTCGCAGGGCGGAGGATCGTCCTCGTACCGGGCGTACTCGGACGGCTGCGACAACGCGGCGAGGTGCCGTGCCGGGCGCCGCGAACCGGTGCACCCTTCCGGTCACGGCACGAGCGGCCGGCTGTTTCACGCTTTGCGTCGCCGGCGCACGCGGAAGGCCGGTGCCCGGGGGGTCTGCCCCGGGCACCGGCCTGAGTGACCGGCCGGATCGGCCTGGTGGGCCGGGCCGGCCGGTTCCGCCGCGATCGGCCGCCGTCGGCCGTGATCGGCCGTGATCGGCCGCCGTCAGCCGTGATCGGCCGCGATCAGTAGCTGAACTGCTGGATCTGCTGGTCGTACGCCCCGAAGGTCCACCCCGTCCGCGTCGACGGGTCGAGCTGGATGGCGTCGGCGGGCGAGGCGTGTCCGCCGAGCGTGAAGCCGGTGAGCGTACGCAGCACCTTGCCCGTGGTCAGGTCCACCACGACCAGCCGGCCGCTCGCGTTGTTGTCCGGGACCCACATGCCCGCCCCGAAGTACGCGGTGCCGGCGGGCGAGGAGTAGGAGACGACGGCGATCTTGTGGGTGCCGTCGACCGCGAGCGCGGCCGGCTTGCCCAGTCGCACCGTCACCGAGTCGCCGGCGGTGGCTCCGGTGGTCTCGTCGGTGCCGGAGATGACGCCGGTGGGCACGATGTTCACGCTGATCGCGGTGGCGAACAGGTTGTAGAGCGTGCCGTTTCCGTCGGAGGCGATGCCGTGGCTGCACGCCGAGGTGCTGCCGGCCGCGGTCACCGTGCGGGCGGCCAGGTCGACACGGGCGACGGTGGCGCTGCCCAGGCAGTTGAACGGCCCGGCCGGGCGGGCCAGGAACACCGCCCCGGTGGAGGTGTCGACGGCCAGCAGCCCGTACGACCCGACGAGCACGCCGGGCAGGTCGGCGGGGATGGGCGCCGCCGCCGTCCCGGTGGACAGGTCGACCGGCAGCACCAGGTCGGCGCTGTCGGCGCCGTGCAGCAGCAGGGCGCCGCGGCCGTGCGCGGCGTCCACCCGGCCGGTGACGTAGGTGTCCTCGGCGGCGGGCAGCACGGTGGAGCCCACGAGCGTGCCGGACGCGGTGTCCCACGTCTCGACCCGCAGGTCGCCGCCCGGTGCGGAGCGGTGCACGAGCAGCACGCGGTCGGTCGTGGCGCCCACCACCTGGTAGGCGGAACCGGCCGCGGTGTCGGCGGTGATGACGGCCCCGTAGCGGCCGGTCGCCGTCGCGTAGTGCCGCACCTCGGTGCCGCCGGACGCGGTGGTGAGGGCCACCACCGAGTGGTCGCCGTCGGCCGCGAAGCCGCTCACCGACGAGCCGTCGGGGGCGAGTCCGTCGTCGAAGGCGAGCGAGGACAGCGGGGACGCCTGGCCGACCACGTGTCCGGCGCGGTCCAGCGCGAGGACCCGCACCCCGTAGCCGTCGGAGCTGCCCAGGCCGAGCGCGGACGCGTCCAGCCGGACCGTCCCGGACGTACCGGGCAGCACCCGGTGCGCGGCCGAGGGGGTGTCCACGCCGTCGTCGTCGAGCCCGGTGCCGTTGGCGTTGGTGAACGTGTTCACCGAGCCGAACGCGGTGGGCGCCGGCGCGGAGAACTCCAGCTCCGCGCTGTGCGCGCCCGGCACCGTACGCACGTCGTAGCGCACGTCGAACCGCGGTGCGGCGCGGGTGGGTTCGGCGGTGTGGCCGGCCGCGCCGCCGGCCGCGGACAGCAGCGGGGCGTCGGGGCGCTGGGCCGCGGTGGCGCCCGCGACCCGGATCGGGGCGAACTCGCCGTATCCGGTGAGCTGCGGGTTGCCGCCGTAGCCGAACTGCGCGATGCCGATCCCGTAGATGCCGCCGCCGTCGTCGAACGCGGACGCCGGGATGGTGACGGTGCCCTTGTCCGCGGTCAGCTCCTGGTGCCACGCGGCGGTGAACAGCGGGGCGAGCTGCGGGTTCCAGTGGCCCGCGGTGGAGACGACCAGCTGCGGGCTGGAGGTCTTCGCCACCCCGGTCAGGTCGTAGGAGACGGTCACCGCGTGCCCGGCGGCGACCACGGCGGGCGCGGTGGGAGCGGCCGCCTCGGCGTAACGCCCGTCGCTCGGGCCGACGGTGAGCGTACGCTGCCGGCTCGCGACGGTGCGGCCGCCGCTGACCACCGCGTAGGTGACGGTGACCTGCCGGTCCGTTCCGGAGACCACCGGCAGCCCCGCGGCGGCCAGCAGCCGGCTCGGCGTCACCCGGATCGCGGGCGAGTCGGAGCGCAGGACGGTGTGGCCGACAGTGAGGGTGTACGACGTCCGGCCGCCGGTCAGGCCGGTCACGTCGCCGGCGAAGGTGATCGGGCCGACCAGGCCCTCGCCGTCGCCGCCCGAGGCCATGTCGCCCAGGTCGATCCGGTCCTGGTCGGTGCCCTCCAGGAAGGTGCCGCCCAGGCCGCCTTGGGTGACCCGGTGCGCGACCGACAGCCGCACCAGTGCCGGGCGGGCCGGCGCCTTGCGGCCCAGCGCCCGCTCGGCGGCGGCGGTCACGTCGATCTGCGGGCCGACGTGCAGCGTGCGGTCGATCTGCGGCGGCGTCGGCACCGCGCGGCCGGTCTGCTCCAGCAGGTCGCGGACCTGCTGCGGGCTCAGCTCGCGGCCGTCGAGCCGGCCGGCCTGAAGCACCACGGCGGCCGCCGCGGCGATCTCCGGGGCGGAGGCCGAAGTGCCGCCGTTGAGCGAGACGTTCACGTCCTGCGCGGAGCCGCCCGCGGCGTGCGAGAAGGCGAGGATGTTGTCGCTGGGCGCCGACAGGTCGACCCGGCTGCCGAAGCCTGAGGAGAAGCTGCCGAAGCCGCTGAGCCGGGTCTCGGCGGTGGTGGCCGGGCCGCTGGTGCCCTGCGCGAGCGTGTCGTCGAGCGTGCTGCCGCCGGCGGCTATGGCGCCGGTGTCCGGCACCCGGGTGGGCGTGGTCGACAGCGCGTCGTCGTCGATGGTGGTCGCCGGCGAGTGGCCCGGCGCGGTGTCGGTCGGGGTGCTGCCGCCGTCCGGGCCGACCGCGGCCGGGGTGTAGAGCCGGGTGCCGTCGTTGGAGGAGATCGACACCACGATGTGGTCGCGCTGCACGATCGACGCGACGACCGAGCGGATCACCGGGTCGTCCTCCAGGTAACGGCCGGGCAGTCCCTGGGAGTCGGTGCCGAAGCCGAGGCTCGCGGTGATCACGTCCGGCTTGGGCGACTGGTCGGCCGCGGCCAGCAGCGCCCCGGCGATACGGTCGGTGGTCGGCTGCTCGGGCACCACCAGCCGGTAGTTCGCGCCCGGTGCGATGCCGAGCAGGTCGGTGTAGCCGCTGCCGGTCGCGCCGTCGCGCTGCTGGTCGTGCGGCAGCGGCGCCATCACCCCGAAGTCGAGCATGACCTCGTCGAGGGAGGGGTCCTGCTGCTCGGTGGAGGCGGCGCCGTCCAGGCCGCCGGAGTCCTTGGCGACGTACGCCGGGATCAGCGGCATCGACGGCAGGTCGAGGTAGCGCTGCCCGTGCTGGAGGACGGTGGTCGGGCCGTTGCCCTGGACGTACGTGTCGCCGGCGTCGGCCATCGACTGGTCGGTGAGGTCGCCGATCGACACGTTGGTGATGGTCTCGCCGGCGCCGGGCTGCTGGCCGAACTCGCCGCCCAGCAGGGAGTAGGCGCCGACCGCGTCGACGCCGCCGGCGTCGAGGAACGCCTGCGCGGAGTCGGCGAGGGTGTCGTTGGCGGGGAGGGAGGCGGTGCCGGAGGTGCCGGGCTTGCCGGGCTTGCCGGGCGTGCCGGGGGCGGCCTTCGCGGCGGGGGTGTGCGCCGCCGTGCCGGGCGCGGTCGCCCCCTTCGGGAGCTGCTGCGCGCCGCTGTTCATGGTGTTGACGTAGCGGTCGGGTTCGGCCGCGACCACGCCGGGGCTCTTCGCCAACTCCCGTGCCACGGCTGCCGCGTCCTTCCCGGAGGTGCGCAGCACATAGGTCCGGCCGAGGTCGGGTGCGGCGGTGCCCAGCCGGCTGCGGGCGGCACCGGTCAGCGTCTCGGCGGCGGACTCGGACACGCCGGGCAGCAGCGGGCTCAGTGACTGCGCGCCGACCGACTTCAGCCGCGTGTCGAGCGCGGAGTTGCTGGTGTCGGGCCGGCGCGCGGCGATCCGGGTGCCGGGCACGCCGCTCCCGGTCACCGAGGTCGCGGCGTCCAGGGTCACCAACACCTGTCCCGGCACGACGCCTTGGCGCTGGGGCGGGGGCGGGGTCGGTGCGGCGGCCTTGCCGAGTGGGGACAGGGCCGGGGCGGGCAGGTCGGTGGAGGGGTTCGCCGAGGAGGCGGTCGAGGTGGTCGAGGTGGTCGAGCCGGATGCGTCCGGCGCGGCCGGCGCGGAGAACGCCTGAGGGTGCGGGGTCGCCGCTGACACCGTTGTCGGAGCGGCCACGGCGGTGGCGACGGCCGCGACGACCGCCACCACGGCGGCACGTGCGCGGCCGGGCGCGCTGCCCGGCAGGTTGGAGCGGTGCATGGAACACCTTCCGACGGAGGGAGTGCGAGTGCGGGCGCACAGGGAAGGAACGGGCGGCGCTTCCGGGGCTGCGTCGACACGGGAACGACACCCTGTGCGGTGGAAGATGCCAACTGCGGTGGATCATGCGCAAGATGTTCACGTTGGCCTGGTTGTGCCAGGTGGCTGCGGGCCGCCACACGAGTACGGAGAAACCATGAAACTTGACGTCCTGGGGCTCGGTGCGGAAACAGAGCGCGTCTACACGGCGCTGGTCGGCCTTCCCCGGTCCAGCGCCTCGGAGCTGGCCGAGGCGTCCGGCGGCAGCACCGCCGCCGTCGCGAAGGTGCTCGCGGCGCTGGTCGCCAAGGGCCTCGCGATCCGGGCGGGCGGCAGGCCGCCGCGCTTCACCGCCGCCCCGCCGGACGTCGCGGTCACCGCGCTGATCCAGGACCGCCAGCGCCGGCTCGACGCGGCGCGCACGCTGGTGCAGCGCCTCGCGGAGACGCACCGCGAGGCGCTGCGCATCAACGACCCTGACATCGCGGTGGAGTTGCTCACCCACCGTGACGACATCAGCGCGGCCGCCGGACGGCTGATCAACGAGGCGGAGCGCGAGGTGCGGGCGTTCGACCTGCCGCCGTACATCGACCGGCCGGGCAGCAACCTCCAGCACCAGTTGCGGCGGCAGCGCATCGGGGTGGCGCACCGGGTGATCTACTCGCGTGACGCGGTGGCGTGGCCGGGCCGGCTGCTCGACGACATCCTGCCGAGCGTGCAGGCCGGTGAACAGGCGCGGGTGCGCGGCGAGTTGCCGTTGAAGCTCGTCATACGCGACGACGTGGCGGCGCTCATCCCGTTCAGCCTGTCGGCCGGCGGTCACTCCGCGGCGTACCTGGTCCACCCGTCCCCGATCCTGGCGGCGCTGGAGGCGCTGTTCGAGGCGGAGTGGGACCGGGCGGTGCCGCTCGGCACGGGCGGGCCGGGGCTGTCGCAGGGGGCCGCGGGGGCGCCGGGGGCCGCGGGGGCCGGGTCCGCCGGGTCCGCCGGGTCCGCCGGGTCGTCGGCTGCGCCGAGCGAGGAGACCAGGACCCTGCTCATGCTCCTCACCTCCGGGCTGACCGACGCCGCGATCGCCAGAACCCAGGGGTGGAGCCCGCGCACCACGCAGCGGCGCATCCAGGCCCTGATGACCGCCCTCGGCGCGACCACCCGCTTCCAGGCCGCCCTGGCCGCCGCCCGCCGCGGCTGGGTGTGACGGTGTGACCTCGCGCCGCCCCACCGCACCCCCGCACGACCAAAGACCTTGCGCTCAGGGCGCCTTGCTCCGTCCACCGCACCCCCGCGCCTCCCGTTCCATAACGAACAGATAACGGGTCTAGTCCAGATTTCAGAGGCTGTTCACGTGCCGGTTCGCCGCTCCTCGCGGGGCCTACGCCGGTGCGGCCGAGGGTGGAGGCCATGTGCAACCACGACATGAGCCGACGTACGTTGATGGGCGCGGGCGCCGCCGCGGCCGCCGCGCTCACCTTGGACATCTCCCCGGCGCTGAGCGGGTCGGCAGCCGCCGACTCCGGCGCCACCGCGACGGTTTCGGGGGTGGTGTACCTGGACCGCAGGAAGAACGGGACGGCGGGCCACGGCAACCCCGGCATCGCGGGGGTCGCCGTCAGCGACGGGGTGCAGACCGTCCTGACCGACCGCGACGGGGCGTACCACCTGAGTGTGGACCCGGGCCGCCGCGCGCAGACCATCGTCTTCGTCTGCGTGCCCGACGGCTACACCGCGCCGCTCGACCAGTACCGCGTCCCCCGCTTCTACCGCCGGGTCGGCGCCCTGAGCGCCGGTTCCCAGGCGACCGCCGACTTCGGCCTCGACCGCGACCACGCCGCCGGCGGCAGCGCGTTCACCTTCACCCAGATCTCCGACACCCATGTGAACACCATCGACATCCCCGAGCCGCCGAGCGACGACAAGGGTGCCGCGATCGGCCGGATCAGCCGCTACCTGGAGCAGATCGGCGCTTTGACGGCCGCTCCCGCGTTCATCCTGAACACCGGCGACCTGTCCTTCGACGGCGCGGACGGGATGTTCCAGGGGCTGCTGGCCGCGTTGAAGAACTCGCCACTGCCGGTGTGGCCGGTCGTCGGCAACCACGACCACGGTGGCGGCGGCTCGTTGGGCACCGACCGCTACCGCTCCTACCTGGGCCCGGAGTGGTACTCCTTCGACTACCGCGGCTGCCACTTCGTCGTGCTGGAGAACAACGGCGGCTTCGGCGTCGCCGAGCAACTCGCCTGGCTCCAGCAGGATCTGAAGCTGCACGCGCGGGACGCCAAGGGCCGGATGAAGAAGCTGATCGTGGCCACCCACGAGCCCTGGGACACCCCCGCGGCCGGCGGCTCCACCGTCCAACTCCAGGCGTACCTCGACGCGCTGGCCCCCTACGGACCGCGCACGCTGCTCAACGGCCACAGCCACGCGA
Source organism: Streptomyces sp. NPDC088194 (assembly GCF_040702025.1). NCBI lineage: Bacteria > Bacillati > Actinomycetota > Actinomycetes > Kitasatosporales > Streptomycetaceae > Streptomyces > Streptomyces sp. NPDC088194. The sequence continues at coordinate 79,009 of NZ_JBFBIV010000025.1, forward strand.
ACTACGTCTCCGAGCGCATCGCGCCCAACACGGTTCAGTACAACACCAGTTCGTCGAACTACAACGACGACCAGAGCCCGATGGGCTACCGCGAGTTCGCGGTCACCAGCAAGGGAGTCAGGAGCACCTTCCGGCCCTACGACTACGAGCGCCGCACCGCGTTCCTCAACCCCCTGCCCGGGCAGACCGTCGCCCGCACGCGCACCGACTTCCAGGTCAACGTGTTCGACACCTCGGCCGAGATCGAGTGGGTCCGCTTCCGCGTCGACGACCGCGGTGGCTGGAACGACCTGAAGCGCACCGGCCTGTTCACCTGGTCGGCCCCCTGGAACACCAGGCAGCTCGGCCTCGGGCGGCACACCGCGCGACTGCGCGTCCACGCCCGCGGCAACACCGACTGGAGCGCGGAGACCACCTTCACCGTCACCGCCGCGCCCGCCGCTGTCCCCGCCGTCGCCAACCGGCCCGAGTTGCAGCAGTTCCACGGCGGCCCCGCCCACACCGGCATCGCCGCCGGCCGGGTCGGCCCCGAGCTGGACCTCCTGTGGAGCCACCGCTCCGGCGCCGCCACCGTCATGAGCTCCCCGGTCATCGCCTCCGGCGTGGCCTACTGGGGCACTTGGGACAACGACGCCGAAGCCGGCAACGGCCTGATCGCCGTCGACACCGCCACCGGCGGGCAGTTGTGGCGCTTCCCGACCCGCTCCCAGATCCAGGGCACCCCCGCGGTCAGCGCCGACACCGTCTACGCCACCGAGGTGTACGGCCTGCTGCACGCGGTCGACGCCCGTACCGGAAAGCAGCGTTGGAGCCTGATGCTGCCCGGCGTCAACGCCACCCTCGGCGGCTGGGCGTACACCTCCCCCACCGTCGTGGACACCACCGTGTACGCCATCGGCTACGGGTCGACCCCCCAGTGCAGCGCCATCGACGCCCTCAGCGGCCGCGTCCTGTGGTCGGCGCCCCTGGACGGCGGCTGGTGGAACAGCACCGCCCCCACCGTGGTCGGCGACAAGGTCTACATCAACTCCAACCCCTCCGAACTCGTCATCCTGGACCGGGCCACCGGTACCCGCCTCGCGGCCTCCAGCCAGCTCGGCGCCCTGACCCACTCCACGCCCGCCGTCGACGGCGACACCGCGTACGCGGGCGCGTTCGGCAACATCCTGGTCGCCCGGGACGCCACCACCGCCGCCGAGAAGTGGCGCTTCACCTCCACCGGCCCCTCCGTGCACGAGGCCGCGCAGATGGGCTCCTCCCCGGCGGTCGACGGCAGCACGGTCTACGTCGGGTTCACCGACGGCCGGGTCACCGCCGTCGACAAGGCCACCGGCGGCCAGAAGTGGAGCGTGATGACCGGCGCCGCGATCGTCTCCTCCCCGACCGTCGCCGGCGACCTGGTGTGGATCGGCTCCATGGACGGCTTCCTCTACGCCTTCGACAAGGCCACCGGCGCCAAGCGCGCCGCCGTCGACATCGGCGCCCCCGTCGACGGCACCCCCGCCGTCGCCGACCACCTCCTCCTCGTCACCGCCTACGACGGCAACCTCTACGCCCTCACCACCCGGCGCTGACCCAATCGCCCGCTGCGGCAGCCGGTGGACGGCCGGGTTGCCCCGGACACCGGCCGGCTGCCGCACCGCGCGCGGGAGTCCCCCCGCGACCCCGCCCCCACCGGCCCCGTCGGCGGGCACACTGCCTGTGGTTCCAACTGCCGCTCGCCGTATGGGGGGACGATGCTGACGCTGTCGATCTCGGTGCTGGCCGTACTCGTGTCGCTGGGATCGCTCTTCCTCGCGTACGCGTCGGACCGGCGCTCCGAGATGCCGGTGCTCCAGTTCATGTGGGAGAGCGGCCAGGGAACGACCGGCGAGCCGAAGTGGTGGCTGGTCAACGTCGGCGCCGGCCCCGCCACGAACGTCGTCGTCGCGCAGTCGCTCCGCACGGGTCTCGGCCGCGGCCTGGCCCACGAGACGTGGTTCAACCCGGTCCTGGTGCCGTCGATTCCGGCAGGCGGCAGGCTGGCCCTGGCGTGGCTGGGGAGCACGCAAGGTCTCGACTGCGGCTTGGGCGCGAGCTGTACGGACGTCCACCGGTTCTTCTACACCACCAAGTGCGGCGACGACGTGTCGATGTTCCACGTCGGCTTGCACCTGCCGCGATGGCCGCTGCTGAAACTCCACGGGGAGAAGGCGGTCAAGACCTGGTGGGGCGTGGAGGATCTGTCCGGTCCGGAGTGGTCGCACGCCGCGGCGGGGTGCGTGCGCAGGCGCTGGTGGCTGCCGCGGCGGTTCGGGCTCAGCCGCCGCCTCGGGGGGTGGGCGGACCCCGTGCTCTCCTACCGCCCGCAGGCCGCCGTCAGCGGCGCCCCGCAGTGACCTCGCCGGCTCGGCTCGGCCGGCTCCCCAGTGCCCGAAAGCCCCGCCGCTGCCAGAGGTCCCGGCCCCCTCCGCGAGCGGAAACGTGTCGGAGGAGGCGACCGGCCGGGCGAGGTGGACGAAGCCGGCCGGATTCGAACCGGCGTCCTCGCGGTTTTGGAGACCGCGCGCGTCGACCGCTGCGCTACGGCTTCGCCCAGCCGGAATCCTAGGCCCCCGCGCCGCGGACAGCTCCGGCTTCCGGTGCCCCTGGCGGCGCGGGCCGACCGAAGGACCGTCACGACCGATTGGTCCCGCCCCGCGCGGCGGGCCCTGGTTGTCGGCTGGGCGCCCGCGCGCCCCGGTGCACCGTTCCGGTTCGACCAGTCGCGCGGCTTCGTTCCGTGGCCGGGGGCGCCGCTCGCCGAGCAGTGATCCGCGGCGGGAGCGGGAGCGCCCCGTACGGCCGGCGTCAGCGGCTGAGCGTTGCCGGTTCGGGGGAGGCCGCGGGCGGCTCGGACGTGGAGCGCGCGGCGAAGGCGACGTCGGCCGCGGCCACGACCAGGGCAAGCGCGATGAAACCGATGCAGTACAGCAGCCCCTTGGCCGCCGCGGCGGGGAACCGTCGGTGCGACGCGCCCAGCGCGCCGAAGAACGCCGAGCTGGTGACGGCGAGGCCCACCGCCGCTCCGATGCGTTGAGCGGTCTGGAGTGCCGCGGCGGCGGTACCGCCTTCGGACGGGGGCACCTCGTGCAGCGCCAGCGTCAGGTTCGGCCCGACGACCACCCCGCTGCCGGCGCCGGCGAGCAGGAACGGCCCCAGCAGGACCAGCCAGATCGGGGTGCCGTGCACGGTGCGGATCAGGGCGACCGTGGCGGCGAGCCCGACCACCACGGTGACCGCGCCGAGCAGGACCAGGAGCCGGCCGAGCCGGATGACGAACCGTCCGCTCAACGCGGCGCCGGCCGCGGCGCCGACCGCGAACGGCACCCCGGCCGCACCCGAGGCAAGTGCCGTGTAGCCGAGCCCCTGTTGGAGGTAGAGCGAGGTGATGAAGGGAATGGCGCTGTACCCGGCGAAGTACGGCACCCCGATGAGCGCGGCGAAGACGTACGACCGCTGCCGCAGCAGCGCCGGATTGATCAGCGGCTGCCCGCCGCGCCGGCCGCACCGTCGCTCCCACCCCGCGAAGCCGACCAGGACCACCACGCCGAGGCCGACGGCCGGCCACCGCTTGGCGCCGCCGAAGGAGGTCAACGGCAAGGTGACCGAGGTGATGCCGGCGCCGAGCAGCAGCACGCCGACAGGGTCGAACCGGACGGTACGGCCGCCTGTCCGGTCGAGCCGCCGGCGGTCGTGAGGGATGCGACGCGCCCCGAGGGCGTACGCGAGGACGCCGATCGGCACGTTCACCAGGAACACCCACCGCCAGCCGTTCGCGTTCCCGGCTCCCTGGACGATCAGCCCGCCGGCCACCGGCCCGACGGCGGTCGCCGCCGCGATCATGGCGGCGTACCAGCCGTAGGCGACACCGCGTTCCCGCCCGACGAACAACTGCTGCATCACGCCGACCACCTGCGGCGTGAGCAACCCGCCCGCCACCCCCTGGGCCAGCCGGGCGGACACCAGCCACTCTCCGGACAGCGCCGACCCGCAGGCCAGGCTGGTCACGGTGAACAGCACCAGGCCGGACAGCAGGAGCGTACGGCGTCCGAACACGTCGCCGAGCCGGCCGGCGGGCACGAGCACCAGTCCGAAGGCCAGCGTGTAGCCGGTCACCGTCCACGACAACTCGCCGGAGGAGACGCCGAGCCCGGCCTGCATCGACGGCATCGCCACGTTGACGATGCTCACGTCGAGCAACGTCATGAACCCGGCGATCAGGCACACCGCGAACGCCGACCAGCGCCGCGGGTCCGTGCCGCGCCCCGGATCGGGTTCGGCGATTGATTCGACCACTCGCACTCCCTGGTTTCCCGTTCGTCCGGTCACCAGTCCACTGGGCTCGGCGAGGGGTGGTCAATGACCGATGCGCCCGTAGACTCATCACCGAACGGAATCGATGGAGATCAATGATGGAGCTCCGGCAACTGCGTTATTTCGTCGCTGTCGCGGAGTTCGGGCACTTCGGCCGGGCCGCGGCGCACCTGCACATCGTGCAGCCCGCGGTGAGCAAGCAGATTGCCGGCCTGGAACGCGAACTCGGACTCGACCTGTTCGACCGCTCCCGCCGGCAGGCGAGGCTCACCTCCGACGGCGAAGCCTTCCTGCCGCACGCGCGCCGGGTGCTGCGCGCCGTCGACCGGGCCGCGACCGCGGCGGCGGACCTCGCGGCGGGCTCGACGGGAACGCTGCGCCTGGGCGGCAACCCCGGTCTCGGCCGCCGGCTGGAGGACATCCTCACCGAGTTCCGCGAGCGGCGCCCGGCCGTCACGGTGCACCTGACGACGACCCGGTCGGCCCCGGAGAAGGTCGACGCGGTGCTGGGCGGCGACCTCGACGCCGCGTTCGTCGCGGCGGTGCCGAGGAGCCCGCGCCTGAGGGTGCGTCATCTGTGGGACGAGCCGCTGCTCCTCGCGGTACCCGCCGGCCGCGCGCAGGCCGCCGCCGGCCTGGTCGGCCTCGCCGACCTGCCGCTGTCGAGGACGACCCGCGAGGAGAACCCCGACACGTTCGACCTGATCACCGACGCGTGCAAGGCGGCCGGCTTCACGCCCAGGCCCGGCCCCACACTCGTCACGGCGCAGGACATCCTGCTCGGCCCGGTCGCGGCGGGACAGTGCTGGACGGTGCTGCCCGCGCACACCGCGCACGCGGACTCGGCCGCCGTGGCGTTCGTCGAGCCGAACCGGCCGATCCTGGAACCCACGTCGTTCGTCCTGCCCTACCCCTCCGCCCGCCCGGCCGCCGAGGAACTGCTCGCCGCCGTGCTCCAGGTGACGAAGCAGCGGACCGACGACCGTCGGTGACGACCGGCCGCCACGGCGAGCAGTCACGACGCGCGGGTCACGACGGGCGGGTCACGGCCGGCCCGATCCGGCGGCCGGTACGGTCAGCGGGTGGCCGTCACCATGGCTTCGTTCTGCGCCTCGACGATGTCGGGACGGTCGACGGGGATGTCGTGCGAGCTGTGCGCGGCCGTGACCAGACGCCGGTTGGGCGCCTCCTTCGCGAACGCGGCCTGCGCGGCACGCCACGCCCGCGCGTCGGGCGGCGACGTCGGGAACGGCGTCCGCTCGGAGCCGATCACGGTGGCGGGCACGCTCACCGCCACGCGGTCCGGTGGTACGCGTGCTGGTCCGCCACGTAATCGGCGGCGACCGCCGGCAGTTGACGGTCCCCCTTCGTCACGGGCTTGCCCTTCAACACGTCGACCTGCGCCTGCGTGGCCGCCGCGACCCGGACCACCTCGGCGTCCGCGGAGAACCGCGGCACGCTCGCGTCCACCAGCACGGCCCCCGCGCACTGCCCCGGGTGCCGCCGGGTGGCATACGTGGCGATCTCCGCCGCCTCCGAACGCGCCACCAGGATCACGCCATGGGTGGCCCCCAGATCGGTGAGCCCGGCCTCCAGATCCGAGACCGCGCTCCGCACCTTCCCCGGACCCGGCACCGCGTCGCCGGCACCCATCCCGTCCCGGAGTGCCCGCACCCGGCGAGCACCCCGGTCAGCGCCGCGGTCACCCCCACGGCGATCGCCGTACGCCGGCGCTTCGTTGACGACGGGAATCGTGCGGCCATGAGGGTCTCCCCCACAGCTACGGTCGCGGGCCGTGCGGCCCGGAACAGTGGGTTCCCCGCGTTCCTTCGACGAGTTCAACCCTGCCGTGGCCCGCACACCCGCACCCTGCGGCCGAAACCCCGAACGGGATGGACAAAACCCCGCCCCCAGCCGGGCTCCTACTCGAAGCGCGTGGGGTCGCCGGCGCCGTGATCCCCGGACGTCCCGCCGCCGTGAGGGATCGGTGGCACCGGGTCCGAGGGGTCGCGCTTCCGGCGCTCGCTCCACCAGTCGCCGCCCTGGAACACCAGCAGACCGCCCAGGAACGAGGACACCCCGGCGTACGCGAGGCCGCGCCCGTGCATGCCCTCCGCCCGGTCATCCGCGGCAACCGTCACGGCAGCCATCAACAGCGACCGACCCACGTTCGCAAGACGCACCACGCCGCCTCCCCCCGACACCCGGCACCCGGCACCCGGCACCCGACCACCAGGGTGACCTATTCCGACACCGCCGGGCCATGGACTCCCGGCACGCACGGGCGCCGGCGCCCCGGCAGACGTATGCGGGCCGGGCGGGCTCCTACTCGAAGCGGGTGGGGTCGCCGGCGCCGTGGCGGAGGATTTCGCTCGCGCCGCTGGAGAAGTCCACGACGGTGGTGGGCTCGGTGCCGCAGTCGCCGGAGTCGACCACGGAGTCGACGACGTGGTCGAGCCGTTCCTTGATCTCCCAGCCCTGGGTCATCGGCTCGCCCTCGTCGGGCAGCAGGAGGGTGCTGGAGACGAGGGGTTCGCCGAGTTCGGCGAGGAGCGCCTGGGTGACGACGTGGTCGGGGATGCGGACGCCGACGGTCTTCTTCTTGGCGTGCAGCAGCTGCCGGGGCACTTCGCGGGTGGCCGGGAGGATGAAGGTGTAGCTGCCCGGGGTCGCCGCCTTGATCGCCCGGAACACGTCGTTGTCGATCTGCACGAGCTGGCCGAGCTGCGCGAAGTTCTGGCACATCAGGGTGAAGTGGTGCCGGTCGTCGAGGTTGCGGATGGACCGGATGCGGTCGATCCCGTCGCGGTTGCCCAGCCGGCAGCCGAGGGCGTAGCAGGAGTCCGTCGGGTAGGCGACGAGCGCGCCGGACCGGATGCTGTCGGCCACTCCGCTGATGATGCGCGGCTGGGGATTCTCAGGATGTACGTCGAGGTATCGCGCCATCGGCCAAGCGTAGTACCCCGCTTGCGCTTTGCTGTCCGCCCAGGTCAGGCGCGTCGGCGGGGGTACGGGCGGCACGGAGTGGCGTAGTTCACGAAAAGAGCGCAAAAGGAACTTTATGCCATCAGCTGTCCGTCTGTTCTTGCGGTTGACCGTGAGAGGTGGGCAGTGTCTGACATGGGAGCGGGACGGGTCGGCGACGGGCCCCCGGAGCAGGGCGAGCAGGTGGAACAGGCCGAGCGCCCCGACCTGGGCAAGCACCCGGGGAAGGGCCCGCACGCGGAGGCGGAGCGAAGCGCGGAGGCGGAGCAAGGCGCGGAGGCGGACCGGAGCCCGGGGAAGGGCCGGCGCCTCGACCTGAGCGTGCCGCAGGTGGCGGGGAGCGCCGTCGCCGCGGTCGTGGCCGCCAAGCTCGCGTCCAACCTCGGCGTGTACGGGACGATCATGGGCGCCGGAGTGGTCAGCGTGCTGGGCACCTGCGGCGGCTCGCTCCTCCAGCACGTCTTCCACCGCACCGGCCGGCACGTACACGAGGTGGCCGGGCACGTCCACGGGGCAGCGACGCAGGTCAAACCGAAGCTCCTCCGCTCGGCGACCGAGACGGCGGCTGCGGCGACGCGCCCGGCCACCTCGTGTACGGCCGCCGATACGGGCACGGCCGCCGCGCGTACGTTCACCGCCGTGGAACCCCCCGCGCCCGCCGCTCCCACCGCGATCGGTCCCGTGATGGACACGACGGTGGAACCGGAGGCGGAGCCGGCGGCCGACGCGACGAGCCCGTTCCCCCTGGAGGCCACCGGCACCTTCGCGGGCCCCACCGCGTACACCGCGTACACCTCGTACACCACGCCCACCGCACAGATCGATCCCGAGAGCACCGGCTACTCCGAGGGCACCGTGCACCGCGCCCGCGGGCTGCGCTGGAAGCGGCCGGCGGCGGCGGTGGCGCTCGCGTTCGGCCTGACCATGGGCGGCATCACGGTGTGCGAACTCGCGTCGGGCCAGAACATCAGCGGCCACGGCAGCGGCACGACCATCGGCAACGCCTTCACCGGCGGCAACTCGTCGCACTCCAGGAAGACCCCGTCCCCCGGGACCACGGAGAGCCCTTCCGGCGACCCCTCCACCGGCACGCGGGACGGGGGCGACCCCACGCCGTCCGGCACCCGTCCGAGCACCGGCGGCACCGCGCCCACCTCCCCCACCCCCTCCCGGACGCCGAGCACCGGAACCGGAACGGGCGGCGGCGCGAACACGGGCGGCGGCGCGGGGACCAGCGGCGGCACGGGTACGGGCGGCGCCGGCACGGGCGGGTCCGCCCGGCCCTCCCCGTCCGCCCCGTCGGCGTCCCCCTCCCCCTCCGCCAGCGGCAACCCGGGCGGCGGCGCGGCCGACGCGCAGGACCTGCCGTAGCCCTCGGCCGCACCGTCCGGGACACCCGCGCCATCCGCCGCACTCGCCCCACCCACCCCACCCCGTACATGTGTCGACGTCAAGTATCTTGACGTCAAGCAATATCCCGGGGCAGACTCACGTGGTCTCTCGATATCGAGAGACATTCGCGACGAAGGGGGCGGGCACATGCGCGGCGGGGGAACCGGCCGGCCGGTCCGGGAACAACGGCACGGCAGCCTGATCGCGCAGGTACGGAACCCGCCGGGTGGCCGAGACGCGCGGACGATGCTCTTCGCCCTGCTGCTGGACCGCACCGGCTCCGGCATGTGGTCCGCGGTCTCGGTGCTCTACTTCACCTTCGTGACCGGGCTCGACGCCCGGCAGGTCGGGCTGCTGCTGGGCGTGGCCGGCGCGACCGGCATCGCCGGGTCCCCGCTGGCCGGCCGGCTCGCCGGTCGGTTCCCGCTCCGCCCCCTGCTGCTCGGGTCCCACCTGCTGCGGATGGCGGCCGTCGTCCTGCTGCTGGTCTGCGGCGACTTCGGCACGCTGCTGCCCGTGGTCGCCGTCATCTGCGTCGCCGACCGCGCGGCGAAGACGTGGGAGACGCTCTTCGCCACCCGCGCCGCGGGGCCGGAGCGCACCCGGTACCGGGCCCTGTCGCGCGTCATGATGAACGCCGGCTACGGCGTGGGCGCGGGCGTCGCCGCCCTCGGACTCGCGGTGGGCACCCGCGGCGCGTACACCGCCCTGGTACTCGGCAACGCGCTGTCCTTCCTGCTCGCCGGCGCGCTGGTCGCGCGCACCCGCGAGTCGCGCCGGTCGTACGAGGCACCCGCGCGGGAGCACGGCGGCGCCGGTGGGCCGGCACCCGGCACGAGCCCCTGGCGCGACCCCGGCTACCTGCTGTTCGTCCTGCTCGACACACCCCTGAACATCGACGACGCGATCCTCAACGTCGGCCTGCCGCTGTGGCTGGTGAACCACACCAGCGCGCCGCACACCGTGGTGCCCGCGTTCCTGATCGTCAACAACATCCTGGTCGTCGGCTGCCAGATGCCGGTGTCCGCCCGGATCGACGGCCCGCGCCGCGCGCTGGGGGCGGTGGTGGCGTACGGCGGCGCCCTGCTCGCCTGCTGCGTCCTGGTGGCGCTGTCGGCCGGCGGGGGCCCGGTCACCGCCTCGGTGCTGCTGCTGGCCGCGGCGGTGGCGGTGACCGGCGCGGAGATGATGCGGGCGGTGAGTTCGTGGGAGCTGTCGGTCTCCATGGCGCCGGCCCGGTCGCAGGCGGCCTACCTCGGGGTCGCCGGGGTCTCGCAGGGCGTGGCGCGGTCGGCCGGCCCGGTGGTGCTCACCGGCGCGGTGATGGTCGCCGGTCCGGCCGGCTGGCTGGTGCTGGGGACCGCGGTGGCCGGCGTGTCGCTGGCCCAACGCCGCTGCTCCGCACGCCGGCTGGACACCCTGCTCCCGCCGGAGCGGCCTGGCCCGAAACAGCCGCCGCGGCCGGCCGGCGGGCGGCGCATGGCGGCCGGGACCGGCGTTCCGGCCCCGGGTCCGGCCGATCAGCGCAGGTAACCGGGGTGGGCGCGGCCCGGCGGGCGGCGTAGCGAGGCGTAAAGCGGCGCGGCATCCACACGAAACACACCATTCATAGCTTCCCGGCCAAGCCGCCTGCGACGGCTCCGCTACGAAGGAGATGGTGGGTATGGGCCTGGCCGACAACCCGGAGATGGAAGACTACTCGCTACGTTTCACCCCCGCGGCCTTCCGCAAGTGGTCGCCGTGGATGGTGTTCCTGTCCTGCCTGGTGGGCATCTCGGCCATGGCGGGGTACGCCCTGGACGCGGCCTTCGTCGACGCGTACGGCTTCGGCAACGCGCTGGTCGGCTTCCTGGTGGCCGCGGCGGTGACGGTGCCGCTGACCTTGGTGCTCGCCTTCGCCATCGCCCGCAAGCACGTGGACATCGACCTGCTGACCCGCGGTTCGGGCTTCGGCTACCTCGGCTCGACCCTCACCTCGCTGGTGTACGCGACGTACACGCTGATCTTCCTCGCCTACGAGGGCGCCATCATGGCGCAGGCGGTCACCGCGCTGACCCACCTCGACATCCACCTGTCGTACGTGCTCGTGGCCGCGGTGATGATCCCGCTGACGCTGTACGGGATGACGTTCAGCTCCAGGTTCCAGGCGTGGACCTGGCCGTTGTGGGTGGCGCTGATCGGCCTGGCGGTGGGGGCGGCGATCACCTCGCCGGACGCCGGGCACCACATGACCTCGCCGGCCACCGTGTCGGCGTCGGGGGCGGCCGGGATCGGCGTGCTGGCGGTCTTCACCATCGCGGCCGCACAGCTGTCACTGGCCACCCAGATCGGTGAACAGGGCGACTACCTGCGGCTGATGAAGGACCCGGAGCCGGGCCGGGAGCGCGGCTGGCGGCTCGCGGTGATCTTCGGCGGACCGGGCATGTCGCTGTTCGCGGTGGCCATCTTCTTCGCCTCCACTCTGCTGGTCGGCTACGCCGGCACCAAGGCCGACGCGAGCGTGGTCGCGGTGCCGGTGGACCTGTTCACGGTGGTCTTCGAGCGGGTGACCGGCGGCCACACCTCGGCGCTGGTGCTGGCCGGCAGCCTGGTGCTGCTCTCCCAGCTCAAGATCAACATCATGAACACCTACTCGGGTTCGCTGTCCTGGTCGAACTTCTTCTCCCGGCTGCTGCACCGCCACCCCGGCCGCGCCGCCTGGGTCTTCCTCCAGGTCGGCCTGGCGCTGGTGCTGATGGAGCTGGACATCTTCCACCACATCGTCACGGTGCTGACCTGGTACGCCAACATCGGCGTCGCCTGGATCACCGCGATGTTCAGCGACCTGGTGATCAACAAGCGCTGGCTGCGGCTGAGTCCGCCGCAGCTCGTCTTCCACCGGGCGCACCTGTACAACGTCAACCCGGTGGGCTTCGGCTCGATGCTGATCGCCGCGGCGGTGTCGATGACCGCCTCCTACAAGGTGTTCGGCCCGACCGCGGCGGCGCTGGCGCCGTTCCTGTCCGTCGGTCTGGCGCTGGTGCTGCCGCCGTTGATCGCCGCCGCGACCCGGGGCCGCTGGTACATCGCCCGGCTCAGCGAACTCCCCGCGGGCGCGGAGGAGTTGCCGTGCGCGGTGTGCGGCGGTGACTACGACGTGTCCGACCTGGCGACCTGCCCCTTCCACCGCGGCACGATCTGCTCGCTGTGCTGCTCGACCGAAGGCGCCTGCCACGACCGCTGCAAGCCGAACGCCTGGCGGCCGCCGGCCGGCGCCACGATGCTCGGCATGCCGGCGATGCCCGTCCTGGTCGCCCGCGGTGGCGACGATCCGGCCGCGGTGGGCGCGCACGCCGGTGGCAAGGCTGCCGTCGAGGAGGCCCAGGCGTGAGGGCGCCGGCCGCGACCGCGGAACGTATGCCGGAGACGGAGCCGGAGCCGGACGCGGAACCGGCGCTGGAGCCGACGCTGGAACCGGACCGCGCGCCGCACCCGCCGGCCGCGGCGCCCGCCGAGCGCAACGCGCTCGTGCGGGACCGGAAACCCGGCGGCAACCGGATGCGGCCAGCATGGCACCGGATGAGACCCGTACCGCCTTCCCCCGGCCGCCGCGAGACCGCGCGCGTCCACGAGGTGCGCCGGCTGCGGGACATGATCAGGACCACCATCCAGCGCGACGGCTACCCCGGCGGCCTGCTCCCGCACGAGTCCGAGCTGATGGCCGGCCACGGGATGTCCCGGGCCACCGTCCGGGAGGCGCTGGCCATGCTGCGCGCCGACGGTCTGATCGAGCGCACCCAGGGCGTCGGCACCCACGTGGTGACCGCCACCGTGACCACCGGCCTGGCCGAGGCGCACGGCGCGGTACGGCCCACCGCCAACGGCCTCTTCGACCGGCGGATGCGCCCGCGGGTGCTGGACCGCAGCCGGATTCCGGTGCCCGGCACGGTCGCCGAACGCCTCGGCGTCCCGCTCGGCACCCCCTGCCTGCGCCTGGAGTACGTCGGCCTGCTCGACGAGGAACCGCTGCTCGTCGCCACCAACTACGCCCTCTACCCCGAGGCGGAGCGGCTGGGCGACAGCCCGTTCGTCTCGGACTGGTACGCCCTGATGGCGGCGGCCGGCGCGGCCTTCGGGCAGTCGGAGTTCGTGATCGGCTCCGAACTGGCCGACCCGCTCACCGCCGACATGCTGGGCCTGCGCCCGGGAGCACCACTGCTCGCGATGGAACAGGTCATCTACGACCCGGACGGGCGGCCGTTCGACGTGGCGTTCATCTACACCCGCAGCGACCGGATGCGGTTCATGTCCAGGGCCGTGGTGGACATCCCGCCGCCGGCCGGCGCCTGAGCGCCGCACCGCGCCGCGCCGTTCCGGCACCCCGCCGTTCCAGCACCTCACCGCCCCACCACGCGGCCGCCCCAGCACGCGGCCGCGCCCGGTCGCGCCGCCGCCAACTCCCCTTCCCGCCAAGCACTTTGGAGCTGCCACCATGACCACCACGACCACCACAACAGCCACGACCACCGCCGCCACCGCCCTGCCGGTGACGCTCACCGACGCGGCAAGGGCGCTGCGCGAGGGCACCGTGACCTCGACCGCCCTCACCCGGGCCGCGCTGGCCGCCGCCGACCGGCTGGACGCGGCGACCGGAACGTACCTGCACCGGCTCGACGCCTACGCGCTGGCCACCGCCGAGCGCGCCGACCGGGAGCTGGCCGACGGCCTGGACCGCGGCCCGCTGCACGGCATCCCGTTCGGCGTGAAGGACATCCTGGCGATGGCGGAGGGCCCGACCACCGCGCAGAGCCTGATCCTGGACCGCCGGTGGGGTGCGGACAAGGACGCGCCCGTGGTCGCCCGGCTGAAGGCGGCCGGCGCGGTGATCACCGGCAAGACCTCCACCATGGAGTTCGCCTGCGGCATGCCGGACACCGACAAGCCGTTCCCGGTGCCGCGCAACCCGTGGGACACCGCGACCTGGCCGGGCGGGTCCAGCTCCGGCACCGGCACCGGGGTGGCCGGCGGGCTGTTCCTGGCCGGGCTCGGCACCGACACGGCCGGCAGCATCCGCATCCCGGCCGCCTTCTGCGGGGTGACCGGGCTGATGCCGACCTTCGGCCGGGTGCCCAAGTCCGGCTGCGTGCCGCTGGGTTACAGCCTCGACCACATCGGCCCGCTGGCCCGCAGCGCCCGCGACTGCGCGGCGGTGCTCGAAGTGCTGGCCGGCCCGGACGCCAGCGACCCGGACTGCGTGGACGCGCCGTTCACCGCTCCCGCCCTGACCGGCGACCTCACCGGCCTGCGGATCGGCCTGGTGCGCGAGCACCACTTCCCCGAAGGCAGCGACCCGGCGGTGGAACCCGCCTTCGAGGCGGCGGCCGCGGTGCTGGCCGAGCGCGGCGCGACCGTCGTCGAGACGGTGCTGCCGTACTGGTCGGAGATGATCACCGCCGACATGGTCACCATGTCCTGCGAGGCGCTCGCCTACCACCGCACCGACCTGTCCGACCGCTGGGGCGACTACTTCCGCTCCACCCGCGCCACCATCGCGCTGGGCGCGCTGGTCTCCGGTGCCGACTACGTCCAGGCCCAGCGGGTGCGCCGGGTCGCCCAGGACGCTCTGGCCCGGCTCTTCCGCGAGGTCGACGTCATCGCCTGCCCGACCATCTCGGTCGGCGCGCCGGCCTACGAGTCGGTGGTCGACGCCGAGGGCCGGCTCGACGTGGAGGCGCTCTTCCGCTTCATCCACACGCCGTACTGGGACAGCGTCGGCAACCCCGTCATCGCGCTGCCGATGGGCTTCACCGCCGCCGGGCTGCCGCTGTCCCTGCAACTCGCCGGACCCGCCTTCGGCGAGGCGGTGCTGCTGCGGGCCGCCGACGCCTTCCAGCAGTCCACCGACTGGCACCTGCGGGTGCCGGCCGGCGCGGCACCGTACCCGGGCTGACCGCACGGCATCGCCCGCATCGCCCGCACCGCCCAGCCCCGACCCGCACCCGGCGCGCCCGCGCCGCACCCTCGGAAGGACCCCCGCCATGAACGACGCATCGCCCAACAGCGCGACACCGCACGCCGGTTCGGACGTTCCCGGCTCGCAGCAGACCGGTCCGCAGGACGCCGGCGCCGACGAGACGACCACCCGACTCCTGCTCGCCGCCGCCTCGTTGCCCGCCGACGCGGGCGAACTCGCCCTCCTCACCGCGCAGTACCCGCGGCGCCGCGCCGACGTGGACGCGCTCTACGCGGTGCCGGCCGCCCGCTACGCCGACCCCGCACTGCGCTTCCGGGCCGGCGCCACCATCGAGGAGTGGGCGCGGCCGGCGGCCGGCTGACCGCTCCCCCACGCCGACGGCCGCCGGTGCGGACCGGGTCTGCCCGGTCCGCACCGGAGGCCTGCCACGCGGGGCGGTCGCGACGGTCAGACGGTCGCGACGCCGTTCGCGTACCGCTTCATGTTGTACGTGCCGAAGCCGTTCTCGACCGGGTCACCGCTGCTGTTGATGCAGTGCAGGATGCCGCCGCCGGCCGCGTCGTTGAGGCAGACGGTCATCAGGTCGGTGAAGACCACGCCGGGGGTGTCGGGGACCTCGTAGGCGCGGTCGGTGTAGATGTTCGCCTCCAGGTTGAAGAAGCAGTAGCTCCCCAGTCCCCAGGCGAGGTGGTCGGTGACGGAGTCCGCGACCTTGTAGGCGGCGTACCCGTTGGTACCGCCGTGCACCCAGGCCGACTGGGTGGGCACGTCGTACGGGTGCTCGTTCTGGAAGAAGTACGTACGGCCGTGGTTGCCGTTCCAGACCACTTCGTACTTCTGGTAGTGCTCCACCGCCAGGGCGTAGGCGGTGACGTGCTCGCCGTTGACGAGGAAGCCGGTGTCGGCCGGGTTGACCGACCAGCCGACGGTGCCGTCCAGGCCGTGGTCGGCGCGCCAGAGCCAGAGGTTGTCGCAGATCACGTCGTTGCTGTCGAGCTGGACGCTGACCCCCGCGCCGCCGGGCAGAGAGCCGCCGATCCGGGCGTAGACGTCGAAGAGCGCGGTGGGGTCCGCGGAGTGCCTGATCCGGCTGCGGCCGTGGCCGACCCGCAGCAGCACCGGGGAGTGCGCCGAGGCCGCCTCCAGGAGCACCCCGGCGACGGTGACACCGCCGACGTCGGCGACCTCCACCAGGGAGTTGCCGTGGGTGGCCTGGAGCGTGGCCAGGCCGAGGCCCAGGACGACGGTGCCGGGGCGGTTCACCCGCAGCGGCGCGGACACCTGGTAGACGCCGGGGGTCAGCAGCAGGTGCCGGCCCCGCGCCAGGGCCCGGTTGAGGTCCGCGGCGGAGTCGCCGGGCTTGGCCACGTGGAAGTCCGACAGCGGGATGCCGCGGCCCTTGGCCCGGCCGTGGGCCCAGGTGGTGCCGGCGCTGTCGCGGCGCAGCGCGGGCACGAAGACCTGGTAGCCGCCGTGCCGGTCCGCGGTCAGGAAAGGCTTCTCCCGTACGGTCGGGGTCCGGTCGACGGTGGTGTAGGGCGGCGTGGGGAAGGACTGCGCGGGGGCGCCCTGGGTGCCGACGAAGACCATGTTCCAGTTGGAGCCGGTCCAGCTGCCGAAGGTGTCGTTGCGCGACAGCCACTGCTGCTGCGAGCCGGAGTCCACCTGGCCGTCCACCACGCTGTCGGCGAGGAATCCCCCGCTGGACCACTGGTTGCCGGGCGGGCTCGGCCACAGGGTCATGTCGCCCTTCACGTGGACACGGCGCATCGGGCCCGCCTGGGCGACCGCCCAGCGCTCCAGGCCGTCCGGCGGGGCGATGCTCAGGTTCTCCGCGGCCCGCCAGAAGTTCTGCGTGCCGTTGCCGTCCAACCACTGCGCGTCGACGGTGACATGGCCGTTGATCACCACGTCGTCCGGGCTGTCGCCCAGGCCGAGCACGTGGGTGTAGAAGCCCACGTTGACGTCGACGTTGTAGCTGCCGGGCATGAAGGCCAGGGCGTACCGCTCGGTGCCGAACTGGTTGGACTGCTGGGTGGCGAACACGGCGTCGAGCTTCGCCTGGATCGCCGCGTCGCCCATGGACGGCTCGAAGACCAGGACGTTCGGTCCCAGGTCGGCGCCGCCCCCGTGACCGGGCTGCGGGTGACCGGGGTTCGCGTGGCCGGGCTGCGAGGCGAAGGCTGAACCGGTGGCGATGCCGCCGACCAGCGGCACCGCGGCGGCGACGGCCGCTCCGCGGAGCATGGCACGGCGCGTGGGAATGACGGACACGGCTCTCCCTGAAGTGGTGGATGGGGAGGAGAACTGCGGCTGGCCCTGAACCGCGTGAGAGCGCTCTCAGGGACGAAGTGAATCATCGCGCTTATGCAGCGTCAATAAAGCGGACGGTCATAACTCGACCGGCTGGGAGGCGCGAGGGAGAGGCCGCTGCGGCGGCAGTGACACCCGGCTGGGGCGGCTGGGGCAGCGGGTGAAGGAGTGGCGCCGGCACGGCGGGGGGGAGGCCGCACGGTACGGCGGCAGCGCGGCAGTTGGAGGCGTCGCCGGGCGGCGGCAACATGGCGGGCGAAGGGCCCGCGGCGCCGAACGCAACCGTCCGCCCGCGCCGAGCCCAACCGCCCATCCACGCCACACGCAACCGTCCGCCCGCGCCGAGCCCAACCGCCCATCCACGCCACGCCCAACCGTCCGCCCGCGCCACGCGCGACGGTCCGGCCGCGCGTGGGCACGGCCGGACCGGGTTGCCGGGGTCACCCGGCATCGCCTTGCGCGCGGGCGCTCAGCCGGAGCAGGTGACGACGGGCGCCGCCCAGTCCCCGTGGTCGTAGGCATTGCCGTCGCCGGCGTCGCCCACCACGAGGTCGAGGGTCTGCACGCCGGTCAGATCGGCGCTGATCTTCTGCGCCGGGTCACCGCCCTTGATGGTGCCCGTGGCCGTCAGCGTCTTGCCGTCGCCGAGCACGCTGAACGTGTCGCTGCCGGACGTCCCCGCATCGTCGTCGTTGCCGACCGTGGCGGTGAACTTCGAGCAGTTGCCGCCGAGATAGATCGTCACGTCGCTGATCGAGTTGGTGCCCAGGCCCTTCGGGTACACCGTGCCGCCGAGCGTGATCGGGGTGCCGTCACCGGCGTTGGTGCCGCCCACCGACTCGTCGCGCTCCACCGGGCCCCAACCGTTCGTGGACGAGACGAAGTCGAGGTCGCTCACGTCGTTCACCCCGGTCGGCGGCGGCGGGTTGGTGACGGCCACCTGCGCGTCCTGCCGCAGCCACTGCGCGACCTCGCCCTGCGCGAAGGTCGCGGTGGCGCTGACGGTCGCGGTCGACGCCTTGTCCGTCGGCGCCGTCAACTGCCAGACGGCGGTGGCGCTCTGCCCGGGCCGGATCGCCCCGAACACCTCCGGCTGGGCGTCGAAGGTGAACCCGGGCGCGGAGAGGGAGACGTTGACGCCCTCGGCGGTCTTCGCGCGGGCCGGCACCGACACGGTGGCGGACACCGTCAGGGTCTTGCCGCGCTGCACGCTCTTGGCCGAAGGGGTGACCGCCAGCGCCGCGGTGGCCTTGTCGCCACCGGTCTTCTGGAAGGACAGGTTGTCGAACTGGTCGGTGTCGTACGACGTGAGGCCGAGCCCGCCCTGGCCCGCGGTGTAGCTGCTGTCGTGGGCCACGCCGACCTGCTTGCCGTCCACGGACGCGGTGATCGCCGAGCCGCTGAAGGAGAGCCCGAGCCGGTGCCACTTGCCGGTGCCGAGCGGGGTCGTCGCGGACCTGCTCAGCACCGTGCGGTTGCCGTCCGCGTCGCTCTTCAGGATCGTCCAGGCACCGGTGTCGCTGATCTGGAAGTAGTAGCCCTGCTGGTGGGACTGCGGGCGGTTCTGGGTGCCCGCGCGCCCGATCAGCTCGACCGTGCCGGGCTTGGCCAGTTCGACGTCGGACTGGAGCGAGTAGTCCGTCCAGGTCGGGTCGCCGACCAGGGTGAACGCGTCCGAGTCGTCCTGCCATTCGATCGGCTTGACCGGCGCCATCTGCTGCAGGCACATCCCCCGCCGGCCGGCGGCGCACTTCTGCACCTCGAACGAACCCTGCATGTCGGAGACGTACTTCGCCTCGGTGCCCGCGACATCGTTGTCAAAGCTGTCGGAGTAAGGCAGCTTCAGCGCGTGCGCGGCCGGGGCGGTGGCGGTGCCCTTGCCCTGCCCCGTGGTCGTGGTGACCGTGTAGATGTAGCCGGGCTTCATCGTCAGCGCGTACGTGCCGTCGGCCGACGGGGTGATGTCCTGGGTGTGCACGAAGTCCGTCGCCGCGCTGGGCTGGTCGACGTCGGTGGCCCACACGTGCGCGGTGCCCGTGGACAGGCCGCCCTTGACGGTGAAGTGCGCGGTCTGCGCGGCGGTGGCGGTGGTGGTCTCCAGCACCGTCGAATAGTCCTTGCCGTTCGGCGACTTGAGCGTCACGTAGCTGCCGTTCGACTCCGAGCCGCCGAGGTAGCCCGACCCCGCGTCGATGAACTTCCAGCCGGGCTGGGCGAACTGGGTGACCTGCGCGGTGGCCCAGGTGTTCTCGCCGATGCCGTAGTTGCCCGACCAGGGCGAGCCGGCGGTGGCCAGGCCCACCGTGGAGTACGGCAGGTTGGGGTAGATCGCGGCGATCAGCGGCCAGTTGAAGTAGCTGGTCATCTTGGCGTCGACGTAGCCGCGGGTGATGGAGCGGATCAGCGCGGGCGCGCCGGTGTTCATGTCCTGCGAGCCGTTCTCGCTGGCCCACAGCGGCTTGCCGTTGTCCTTCGCGGTCTTCGTGCTGGAGCAGCTGTCGGCGGGTCCGCCGTCCCCCTGGCAGGGATAGTGGGCACCGATGATAGAGACCGCGTTGTTGAAGTCGGGGTCCTTGGCCATGTCGTCGGCGACGTCCCAGCCGCTGTCGTCGGCCACGATCTGCACCTTGGAGTAGCCGGCGTTGTCAAGGGCCTTGCGGAGCTGGACGTACCAGTCCGCGTCGTGGCCGCGCTCGTTCCAGCCGCCGAGGTACTTGATGTCCAGGCCGTGGCTCTTGGCGCAACCCAGCCACGAGATCAGGTAGTTGATGGTGTCGGTCGACCAGAAGCCGCCGTTGATCCACCCGGGCGCGGCCCACGCCAGGCCGTACAGGCCGATGTCCGGGTTGCGCTTGACCGCCTGCTCGGCGAGCCAGAACTCGTAGCCCGCGTCGCAGTTGACCGCGCCCTTGGTGTGCTCGATCGACGGCTCCGAGCCGTCCGTGGAGTTGGCGTCGCCACCGATCTCCAACTTCAGCAACTGGAGGTTCGCGCCGTAGCCCGGCTTGAACATGTAGTCGAGGATCTGCTTCTGCTGGGCGGCCGGATAGTCCGTCAGCAGGCGGGAGTTGCCACCGCCACCGCTGATCGCGCCGATCCCGTCGAACGTCCGGCCGCTCTGGCCGCCGTCCACGCTGATCGACGTGTCGGGGTCCGCGTGGGCCGGCGCCGTGCTCGCGGCCAGCAGCGCGGCCAGCAAGGCCAGCACCCACAGCGGGGTAAGTCTCCACACACGAGTCATCACTCGGGGCATGGCTGACGCCCTTCACTAGAGGAGGATGGCGCCAAGTGTCCCTACCTGTTGAATATTCGGTCAACAGCGCGAACAAAGAAACACAATCAAACATCCCCGGTGCCACCGCCCGGGTAAAAACCTCACCGGGCGAACAGGACCCGTCAAAGCCGGATGACGAGCAGGGAGATGTCGTCCTGCTGGCCGGAGGGGTCGGTCATGGCCGGGAGCAGGCCGTCGGCCAGCTCGTCCGGGGAGAGCGCGCGCAGCTCGCGGATGGCGTCGATCAGGCGGCCCACGCCCGTGTAGATGTCCTCGCCGCGCCGCTCGATCAGGCCGTCGGTGTAGAGCACCAGGGTGTCGCCCGCCCGGTACTCCGCGGTGGCCTGCGGCCGCGGCACATGCTCCAGGCGCGCCCCCAGCGGCGGGTCGGTGGCCTGGTCCAGCAGGTCGTGGCTGCCGTCGGCGTGCATGAGCACCGGCGGCGGGTGGCCGGCGTTGCTGTACATCACCAGCCGGCTGTGCGGGAAGAGCTGGCAGGTGAACGTGGTGGTGGCCATCGCGCCGTCGTGGGAGCGCGCGTACAGGCCCAGCGTCTCCAGGGCGCCGTTGGGGCCGTCGGCGACGCGGATCGCGGCGCTCAGCGCGCTGCGCAGCATCCCCATGACGCTGGCGGCGTCCACGCCGTGGCCCACCACGTCGCCGACGGACAGCGCCAGCCGCCCGTCGGGCAGGTCCACGACGTCGTACCAGTCCCCGCAGGCGTTCATGCCCTTCAGCGCCGGCAGGTAGCGCACCGCGATCTCGGGGTGCGCGGCAAGGTCGGGGGTGGCGAGCATGGCCCGCTGCAGGGCCAGCGCGACATCGCGGGTGCGCAGCGCGGACTCCTGGAGGCGGGCGTTGGCCTGCCGCAACTCCTTTGCCCTGGTGAACAGTTCCGCGCGCGGCGCCTCGACGTCGGCGGTGTCGTCCGCCCCGCCGTCGTCCACCGCGCCCTCGTCCCCCCGCTCGGAGCGGACGTACTCGGTGACGTCGTCGACCTGGTGGATGATCAGCTCCACCTGGCCGTCGGTGCCCTTCACCGGCCGGTTCACCACGTTCCACCAGCGGGGGTCGAACCGGCCGGCCCGGTCCGGCCGCGCCACCGTGAAGCGGTGCATCAGCAGCATGTTGGTGCGGCCCGAGGTGAGCGCGACCTCCAGCGACCTGCGCTGGACCTCGGCGCCGTGCGAGGCCGGGTCGCCGGGGTCGGGCGGGTACGCGTCGAAGAAGCCGGAGCCGAGCAGTTCCTCCGCTGCCCTGCCGGTGGCCGCGACGTACTCCTCGTTGACCGCGACGATCGTCAGCTGCCGGTCGAGCACGATGCAGGCCACCGGCATCGCCGCGAACAGCGCCGCGTAGTCCAGCTCGGCGCCCTCGCCGCCAGCCACCGCGACCACCCGGCCTCCCTGTCTGCACCCGTGTCGTACGCCCTGGTCCGGCCGTGCACACCAGTCAACCCCGGCGGCGCGGCCGCCTCGCTCAGGCGCACGGGCGGCTCGCCCGGACAGCGGAACGCGGCGACGCCCCCGGCACGGTTGTGACGGGGGCGTCGCCTCGGGCGGGTGCGGATCAGTGGTGGGTGCTCGCGCCGGATGTGGCGAGCAGTTCCACCTCGGACAGCGTGGTGGACGTGCCGCCGTTGTTCGCGGTCACCACCAGGCGGTAGGACGAGTAGGCGCCGGGGTGGGCGATCTCGAAGGGACGGGTCTGCAGGCGGTCGTCGAAGGTCTGGCCGCTGCGGGTGTCGACGGTCTTCCAGTGCTTCCCGCCGTCGTCGGAGCCCTGGAGCTGCCAGCTCTTCGGGTCCTGGGCGGCGGTGCTGCCGGAGGTGAGGGTGTAGAAGGTGGCCTTCTGCTCGGCCGACTTGCCGCTGCCCTGGTAGGCGTAGGTGATCTGCGGCGTCGCGGACGGGAAGGTCACCGCGGTCTTGGAGGTGTTGTCGAACAGGCCGGACACGTCGGTGCCGTCGGCCGCCGAACCGGTGCCCAGGCCCGCCCCGGTGGTGTCCGCGAGCGGCTTCGGGGTGCCGCCGGCCGGGGTCAGCGAGGTCTGGACGGCGGAGCTGCCGGTGCCCCACGTGGACGGCTTGGCGCCCATGGTGAAGTCCAGCACGGCGCCCTTGGAGAGCTGGTCCTGGGTCAGGTAGACCTTGTTGTACGGCTTGCCGTTGACCTTCAGCGACTGCACGTAGACGTTGCTGCGGCTGTTCTTCGGCGCGTTGACGGTGATGGTCTTGCCGTTGTCGAGGTGGATCGTCGCCTTGGTGAACAGCGGCGAGCCGATCTCGTAGTTTCCGCTGCCGGTCTGCAGCGGGTAGAAGCCCAGCGCGCTGAAGATCTGCCAGGTGGAGGTGGCGCCGTTGTCCTCGTCACCGGGGTAGCCCTGGCCGATCGAGCTGCCGGTGAACAGCCGCTGCTCGATCTCCCGGACCGCCGCCTGGGTCTTGGCCGGCGCGCCCGCGTAGTCGTACATGTACGGGATGCCGTAGGAGGGCTGGTTGCTCATGCCCAGCTCGCCCATGCGGACGTCGCGGGCCTCGATCATCTCGTGGATGGTGCCGCCGTACGACCCGGTGTCGCCCTGGGCGGTCTCCTGCGTGCCGAAGAACGTGTCGAGCTTCTTCTCCATGCTCTTCTGGCCGCCGTACAGCGAGGTCAGGCCGGCCGGGTCCTGCGGCACGGTGAAGGCGTAGTTCCAGCCGTTGGACTCGGTGTACTCGTAGCCCCAGGTCTTGGGGTCGTAGTCCGAGTCCGCCACCCGCCAGGAACCGTCGGCCTTGCGGCCCTCGAAGAAGCCCACGTTCTTGTTGAAGATCGTGGTGTAGTTCTGCGCGCGGGCCAGGAAGTACGCGGACTCCTCCTGGTAGCGCTCGCGGTCGGCCTTGGATGTGCCGGGGGCCTTGGCGAGCTTCGCCGCCATGGTGCCGATGCCGTAGTCGTTGACGTAGCCGTCCAGCGACCAGGAGACGCTGCCGTCCACCGAGGTGTTGGTGTAGCCGGTGAACTCGGAGGTGTCGATGCCCTTGCGGCCGGTGCCGGAGTTCGGCGAGACGGTGGTGGCGTTCTTCACCGCCGCTTCGTACGCGGCCTTGGCGTCGAAGCCGGTCACGCCCTTGGCGTAGGCGTCGGCGAAGGCGACGTCGGAGCTGGTGCCGGTCATCAGGTCGGCGTAGCCGGGCGAGGACCAGCGGGCGGTCCAGCCGCCGTCCTTGTACTGCTGCACGAAGCCGTTGGCGAGCTTGCCCGCGGTGTCGGACTCCAGCAGCGAGTAGGCCGGCCACTCGGTGCGGTAGGTGTCCCAGAAGCCGTTGTTGACGTAGACCTGGCCGGGGACGACCTTGGCGCCGGTCTGCGTCGGGGAGCTGGGGCCCTGCGGCGAGAACGAGCTGGCGTAGCTCCACACCGGGTGCGCGTTCGTCCCGGTGTTCTCCGAGGCGGAGTTCGGGTAGAGGTTCATCCGGTACAGGTCGGAGTAGAGCGTGGTCAGCTGGTCGTCGCTGGCGCCCTGCACCTCGACCTTGCCGAGCTTGGCGTTCCACGCCTGCGCGGCGCGGTCCTTCACGGAGGTGAAGGAGGTGCCCTGCGGGATCTCCTGGTCCAGGTTCTTCTTCGCCTGGTCGGCGCTGATGAACGAGGTGGCGATGCGCATGGTCACCACCTTGTTGCCGGAGGTGTCGAACTGCGCGTAGCCGGTGACGTTGTCGCGGCCCGCTCCGGTGGTCTTGGTGGCCGTGCCGGGCGTCCGGTCGAACTCGGCGTGCACGTACATCCGGCTGGCGCCGGTGGACAGCCCGCTCTTGTGGTCGGCGTAGCCGTCGAGGGTGCCCTTGGCGGCGTCGAAGGTCAGACCGCCGTTGTTGTCGATGTTGTCGAAGAGCAGGTCACCGGTGTTGCCGGGGAAGGTGAAGCGCATGATCGCCGAGTGGTCGGCGGGCGCGATCTCGGCCTTCAGGCCGTTGGTGAACGTCACGCCGTAGTAGTCGGGCTGCGCCACCTCGTCCGAGTGCTTGAAGGGCAGCGCCCGCTTGGTGCGGTCCAGGTCCGGGGTACCGGTGGCCGTGGAGGGCATCACCTGGAACAGGTCGCGGTCACCCATCCACGGGCTGGGCTCGTGGCTGATGCCGAGCGCCTGCAGCTCGGGCAGGTTGTCGGCGTTGTTCTGCGCCGCGTAGCTGTACTCCCAGCTGTCCGAACCCGCGTCGGTGACCGGGGTGTAGAAGTTGAAGCCGTTCGGCACCGCGGTCAGCGGCAGGTTGTTGCCGCGGGAGAAGGACCCGGAGGAGTTGGTGCCGCGCCGGGTGTCCACGTGGTCGACGTAGCTCTTGGAGGTGTTCGCCGCCGGGGCCGCGCCGATCGTCAGGTCGTCGATCCAGCCCTTGAACTGGGTGGCGGCGCCCTGTGCCGCGCTGCCGGCCGGGTCGTCGTAGCCGAGCAGGATGCGGTCGATCGTCTTGCCCGCGGCGACCTTGCCGACGGACGCGGCGACCGCGTTCCACTGCGAGGCGTAGAGGATCTTCGAGTCGCCCTGCGCCCGCGGGGTGAGCGCGACGCCGTTCACGTCCTGCGCGCTGCTGCGCAGCTGGCTCAGGTACGTGCCGTCGGTGAAGTGCAGGTCGATCGAGGCGTACGTGCTGGGGTACTTCAGGTCCCCGCCGGTCAGCTCCGGGAAGATGTCGTACGACAGCTGGGTGTCACGCGCGACCGGGATGTGCACGTCGTAGAGCTTGTTCCAGGCGTGCACCGCGCCGGACGCGGTGTGGGTGCCGGCGTACTCCAGCGCCTTGGCGCCGGTGAAGCCGACGTTCGGCTTGACGTCGGGACCCGAGGACGGGCCGCTGCCCACGTCGGTGGTCATGCCGGCCACCGGGGTCGGGGCGGCGGAGCCGTCGGAGAGGATGAGGTCGGCGAGCTGGGTGGAGCCGGTGTTGCCGCTGTTGGCCGTGACGTTGAGCCGGTAGTAGCGGTAGGCGCCGGGGTGGGCCACGTCGAAGATGTCCGACGAGAAGCGGTTGGCGAACTTCTGGCCGCTCTCGGTGTCCACGGTGGTCCAGGTGGAGCCGTCGGCCGAGCCCTGCAGCTCGAAGTCCTTCGGGTCGCGGTCCGGGCTGTCGTTGGCCGAGGTGAGCGCGTACTTCTTGACGGTCACGTCGCCGGACAGCTCGTACTGCAGCCAGCCGGTGGTGGCGAAGGTCAGCCACTTGGTGTTGGGGTCCTCGTCGGCGGCCTTGCCGGCCGTCTCGTCGGGCGGGTTGTCCGAACTCGCCGTGACCTTGGCGATCTTGTCCTTGATGCTGCCGGCCAGCACCGGCACGTTGCCGGCGGTCACGCCGGAGTCCCACGCCTTGCCCTTGGCGTCGGTCTCCGAGGTGCTGGTCCAGGTCGGCTGCGGCTGCCCGGACTCGAAGGACGTGGTGAAGGCCGGCGCGGGGGTGTCGCCCGCACCGTGCGAGCCGCTGCCCGCGGCGTGCGCGAGGCCGGCGGCGGGCACGGTCAGGGCCATGGACACCGCGGCTGCCAGTAGTGATCTGGCGAGGGTGCGGCGGGATCGGCCACTTCTCATGGAGGTGCTGCCTTTCTGGTTACGGCTCCAGGTACTGACCGGTGCCCCGCCCGCTTGCACGGGGGTCGCGGGCGGGCGGGGCACCGGCAGGTATGCGGCGGTCGGACGGGCGGTCAGGCGGCGGTCAGGGACGATCGGCCGCGGTCAGGCGTTGTGCCCGCTGATCGCGTACAGCGCCAGGTTCGTGTTGTCGGGAAGGGTGACGGACTGCGCGGTCTTGCCGCTGTCCAGCGGGACGGAGAGGTGCCAGAGGTTGACCGCGACGCCGTCCGGCGCGCCGCTGCTGTTGTAGCGGCTGTCGGCGTGCACGGCGATGTCCTCGCCGAGCCGCGGGGAACCGGCCGCCCAGTCCGTGGCGTTCAGCGCGACCTGCGCGCTGCTGCCGTCGGCGTAGTGCACCGTCGCGGTCGAGGTGACGTCCCCGCCGTGCGCGGAGAGCAGCACGTCGAGCCCCGAGTAGGCGCGCGGCACCAGGGAGACGGTCTGGCCGTGGGCGGTGACGAAGTTCTTCGCGGTGCCCGCGGTGTCCGGGAAGTCGTAGGCGCGGCCGGCCAGCACCCCGGTGCCGGGCGTCGGCATCTGTTCGGCCGGGTAACTGGTGCCGGTGCCGTCGAAGTCCGCGCCGGGGCCGCCCGCCGCGCTCACCCCGTCCACGTCGTACTGCCCGGACAGGTCCTGCGGGCAGTAGCCGCTGCTGCCCTGGCAACCCGCGGTCGTCACCGACACCGGTACGGTCCTGGTCGCGGTCGGCCCGCCGGCCTGCTTCACCGTGACGGTCACCGGGTAGGTGCCGTCGGGCGTGCCCGCCGGGGCGGAGACGTGCAGCGGCACCACGTGGGTGGCGGGCAGGGACTTGGACTCGACGGTGAAGGAGGTCCGCGCCGGGTCGACGCTCAGCGGTCCGGCGGAGGAGACCGCCACCGAACCGGACACCGTGCCGGGCCCGGAGAGCACCGCGGACACGTCCACCTCGGTGGCCTTGGCCCCGGCGAGGATGCCGGGCGCGGCCGGGCTCGCGGCCGCGGCGGTGTGCCGACGGTTGTCGGGCACGTGGTCGAGGGCGGGCGGCGCGGCCGACTTGGCGGTGCCCCAGGTCGAGGGCGAGGTGCCGAGGGTCAGCGCGAGGTTCTTGCCCGCCTTGATGTCGGCGGTGGTGAAGTAGGTGTCGGTGAGCGCCTTGCCGCCCAGGCGCGCGGACTGGATGTAGCGGTCGCTGTCGCTGCTGCCCGGCGCGGTGACGGTCAGCCGGCCGCTCGGGTAGTACGTCCGGTCCAGGCTGAGGTCGACCCGGCTGAACAGCGGCGTGGACACGCCCCATTCGTCGGTGCCGGGCGCCATCGGGTAGATCCCGATCGCGGACAGCACCTGCCAGGCCGACATCGTGCCGAGGTCGTCGTTGCCGGTGACCCCGTTGGGCGCGTCGGTGAACAGCGTCAGCGCGGCGTGCACCACGTCGGTGGTCTTCCACGGCTGCCCGGTGGACAGATACGTGTACGGGGCGCTGAGGTCGGGCTCGTTCTGCGGGTTGTACTTGTCCTGGTTGTAGTACGAGTAGGGGCCGTTGACCCACACGTTCCGGGCGGTGCCGGCCGGGTCCTTGAGCAACTGGTCGTAGGCGAAGAAGGAGTCCAGCCGATCGTTCCCGGCGGAGGTGCCGCCGATCTGGTCGAGCAGGCCGGGCAGGTCCTGCGGCACCAGCCACATGTACTGCCAGGACGTGCCCTCGTGGAAGCCGACGCTGGAGGCGGGGTCGGTCGGGCCGACGAACGCGCCGTCGGTGTCGCGGGCCTGGAAGAAGCCGGTGGCCGGGTTGAGGATGCTGCGGTAGTTCTGGCCGCGGGTCAGGTACGTGGCGGCGTCGGCCTTGTGGCCCAGGTCGCGCGCCATCCCGCCCAGCGCCGCGTCGGCCAGCGCGTACTCCAGCGTCGCGGACGGCCCGTGCTGGTAGTCGTCGTCACCGGGCTTGGTCTGCGGCCGGGTCGGGTCGTAGGGCACGTAGCCGTTGGCCAGGTACTCCGGGTCGGCCTGGCGGTCGGCGGACGGCGAGGAGGCGGGCGCCGCGTGGTCGACGTGCTGCTTCAGCACCCGGTACGCCTCCTCCTCGTGGCCCTTCAGCAGGCCCTGCCGGTAGGCGTCGACCAGGAACGGGGTCACCGGGTCGCCGGTCATGATGTTGGTCTCGACGGTGCCGTAGCCCCAGCGCGGCAGTTGCCCGCTCTCGTCGGCCACCCGCAGCAGCGACAGCGCCATGTCCCGGGACTCGCGCGGCGCCAGCAGCGACAGCAGTTGCTGCTGGGTGCGGTAGGTGTCCCACAGCGACCAGTTCTGGTAGTACGTGATGCCGTCCGCGGGGTGCACCTTGCCGTCCCAGCCGGTGTACCGGCCGTCCACGTCGTCGCCGACGTTCGGGGCGAGGAAGGACCGGTACAGCGACGAGTAGAAGGTGCGCTGCTGCTCGTCGGTGCCGCCGGTCACCCGTATCTGCGCGAGCCGGTCCTGCCACGCCTGCTTGGCGGCGGCACGGGTCCGGTCGAAGCTGCCGCGCCCCTCCGCGGCGAGGTTCTTCGCGGCGCCGGCCGGGCCGGTCCACGACAGCGAGGTCACGGCGGTGACGGCGCGGTCCTTGGTGGTGTCGAACCGCACGTAGGCGCCGCCGCGTCCGGTGGAGGTGGACGTGGCGCTGCCCGCGGTGACGGTGCCGCCGTTCCAGGTGCCGTAGGAGGCGAACGGCCGGTCGAAGCGGGTCTCGGTGTAGAGCGTGTACGGCTTGGTGTCCTGGCAGAAGCCGCTGCCGGTGATCGCGGTGAGCACGGTGCGGTCGTCCACGACGGTCACAGTGCTGCTGGTCACCTTGTGCAGCGCCTGGCCGCTGTCGAGCAGGACGTTGGCCTTGTCGGTCGCGGGGAAGGTGTAGCGCTGCCAGCCGGTGCGCGCGGTCGCGGTCAGCTCGGCGGTGATGCCGGTGCCGAGCTTCACCTGGTACGACCCGGGCGACGCGCTCTCGTCGTCGTGGCTGTACGGCGCCGCGTACTGCGCGTCGTCGGTGCTGGTGATGTCGCCGGTGGTGGGCAGCACCGGCAGGTCGCCGCCGAGGCCGCAGCCGACGCCGGACAGGTGCACCGAGCTGAAGCCGAGGATGTGGTCCTGGTTGTAGTCGTAGCCGGTGTTGTGGCCGGTGTCCGGGGAGAGTTGGACCATGCCGAAGGGCACGGCGGCGCCGGGGTAGGTGTTGCCGTCGTCCTGGGTCCCGATGAACGGGTTCACCAGGTGGGTCAGGTCCCCGCCCGCGCTCGCCGTGCCGGCCGAGGCGGTCTGCGCCGGCAGTGCCGCCGCGCAGGCCGCGGCGAGCGCGACCACTGCCGCGGTGGCCGCTCTTCGCAGCCGCGTCCGTCGGGTCATCGTGTACTCCACTTCGTTGACAACGTTGTCAGCTCTCCATGCAGGCCGGGCCTGGTGGAATCCGGGGCGTGGGACATGCCAAGAATGACAGGAATCCTGACGACGAAGGGCCCCGGCGTCAAGCGTTCGGCGCCTGACGGATGATCAGAAGCCGTCCGGCGCCGCCGCGTCCGTATCGATTCAAGCCTCGGCGCACCCCCGGCGGGCCGCGAAGGCTCGCCCGGCGCGACACCTGGACGGAGCTCGGATGTGCTTGTAGCCTCAAGCCGCACTCCACCATTGAAACGTTTCACACCGTCGTCCCGTCTGGAGCCGCCCCCATGCCCAACACCCCTGCGGGAGAAGGCCCCCGCCCGCCCGGACCGCAGCGCCGCACCGTCATGAAGGCCGGGCTCGGCGGCGCCGCGCTGGCCGCCGCCGGGCTCACCTTCGGCTCCGCCGGCACCGCCGCCGCGGACAGCGCCCACCGCGGCGGGGCCGGTGCCCCGGCCCCGCACGACACCGGCGACTGGCAGAAGTACGTCCAGGGCCCGTCCAGCCGGACCGTACGGCCGGTGAGCGTGCTGCGCAGCAGCGGCGCGGTCACCGACCCGCAGGCGCTGCTGGCACCGGGCGGCGGCGTCACCGTGCTGAGCCGCCCGCAGCCGGCGCAGCCGCCGCGCTGGCCGGACGGCACCACGGCGACCGCCTCGTCCTCGCACGCGCCCAACGGCGGCGACGACGGGCAGCCGCGCACCTACGACGCCGGCAACGCGATCGACGGCGACCCCGGCACCTTCTGGAACGACGACACGATCGCGGCCTACCCGGACACCCTGACCGTCACCACGGCCGCGCCGCTGTCCCTGCCGGGCATCACGCTGCTGTCCAACTCCGACGGCGTGCCGGCCGACTTCACCGTCGAGACCTGGGACGGCGCGGCCTGGCGGACCGCCGCCACCGTCACCGGCAACACGTCCGTGCGGCGGGCCGTGCCCTTCGCCGCGGCGGTCTCCACCACGCAGGTGCGGATCAACGTCACCGCCGACCAGAGCACGCCCCAGGGCGAGTTCACCCGGATCAACGAGGTGTACCCGGGGCTGCTGGCCGACGACGACATCCCGCGGGTGGTGGTCGACTTCGGCAAGGTCGTGGTGGGCTACCCGCACGTCACCTTCACCTCCGCCTCGGGCAACTCCCCCGGCGTGCGGCTGGCGTTCTCCGAGACCGTCCAGTTCCTCACCGACCGCAGCGACTTCACCCGGGCCGACCAGTCCGGGGTGCCCTCCCAGGGCACCGACCAGTTCGCGGTGCCGGCCGGCGGCGCCGACTGGAAGGACACCAAGGGCTACCAGAGCGGCACCCAGGTCTACGCCGACGGCCTGCACGGCTTCCGCTACCTGCAGATCAGCCTGGACGCGCTCGCCTCCGACGCGCCGGCCGCCCAGCCCTGGGGCGAGGTGTCGATCGACGCGGTGTGGCTGGAGTTCACCGCCTACCTCGGCACCCCGGACTCCTACACCGGCTGGTTCCTCAGCGCCGACGACGACCTCAACCGCTACTGGTACGGCGCCGCGTACACCAACGAGCTGGTCACCGACACCTTCCGGTCCGACGACATCGACCCCCGCGGCGCCGACAGCCCCTCCCTGGACGGCAAGCTGGTCCTCCAGGACGGCGCCAAGCGCGACCGGGACCCGTACGTCGGCGACCTGGCGGTGTCCGCCCGCACCCTGTACCTCACCCACGACGACGCGGCCGCGGCCGCCCGCAACGTGCTCGCCGACCTCGCCGACCACCAGCGCTCCGACGGCTGGATACCGCCGGCGTCGATCAACGGCTACACCCTGCCGCTCTTCGACTATCCGCTGTGGTGGGTGACCTGCAGCTGGGACTACGTCCTGCACACCGGCGACCGCGCCTACGCCACCGGCTACTACCCGCACCTGACGAAGGTGCTCGACTCCTGGTACCCGTCGGTGACCGACGGGGACGGCCTGCTCAGCAAGGGGCTCAACGGCACGTCGGGGTACGGCGACTACGCCTTCCTCGGCCGCACCGGCCAGATCACCTACTACAACGCCAACTACGTGCAGGCCCTCACCGACGCCGCCTCGATCGCGACGTACCTGGGCAACTCCGCCGACGCCGGCCGCTGGACGGACCGGGCGACCACCGTCGCCGCCGCCGTCAACGCCCACCTGTGGGACGCGGCAGCCGGCGCCTACCTGGACTCCTCCAGCGGCCCGGCCCGGCACGCCCAGGACGGCAACGCGATCGCGATCACCGCCGGCGTGGCCGACGCCACCCGGGCCGCGTCCGCCCTCGCCCACCTGGACGCCACGACGGTACTGCCGTACGGCAACGCCTTCATGGACAACGACACCATCTTCGACGGCGCCTCGCAGCGGGTCTACGCCTTCACCTCCTACCCGGAGCTGGTCGCCCGCTTCCGCAGCGGCCGGGAGGACTCCGCGCTGGACCAGATCCGCCGCACCTACGGCTGGATGGACACCCACGACCCGGGCATCACCAGCTGGGAGGGGATCGGCCCCGACGGCTCGCTGTACGAAGGCTCGTACACCAGCATGGCGCACGGCTGGTCGACCGGCGTGGTGCCGGCGCTCACCAACGAGTTGCTCGGCGTCCGGCCGACCGCGCCGGGCTTCACCACCTGGTCGGTGCGCCCCCGCCCCGGCTCGGTCGCCTGGGCGCGCGGCCAGGTGCCCACCCCGCGCGGCCCGCTCGGGGTGGACTGGCACCATCCCGGCCGGGGCACGTTCGCCCTGACCGTCCGGGTGCCGCGCGGCACCCGGGGCAGCGTCGCCCTGCCCACCGACGGACACCACGTCACGGTGCACGTCGACGGCAAGCTCGCGTGGAACGGAAAGAAGGCCAAGGCGTACGCCGCCCGGGCCCAGGACGGCTGCGTGCTGCTCGACGGGCTGACCGCCGGGACCCGCACGGTGTCCGTCCGCCCGGCCGGCTGAGCGGGCGCCGGGGGGGCCCCCCCCCCGCCGCCCGGCTCACTCCGGGTCGAGCGCGCCGCCCAGCTCGTCCTCGAAGACCAGGCTCATGTCGAAGCGGCACAGCGCGAGCTGCGGGTCGGCCTGGTCGAACGGCGCGTCCAGCCACTCCCCCGGCTCGGTGGGCTCGGCGGCGCACACCCACAGCGTCGAGTCGCCCTCCTCCAGCCCGAACTCCTTGTGCCGCTGGGCGATCTCGTCGGGTTCGTACTCGCCGAAGACCGCCGCGACGGCCGCGTTGACCGACTCACCGGCCTCCGCGTCGCCCTCCGCGGCCCGCCGGGCCTGGGCGAGCAGCCGCTCCGGCTCGACCACGGTGTAGTCGCGCCGGATCAGGACGCTGATCGCCTCCGGGTCCTCGGGGCCGCGGTACTCCGGCGCCCCGTCGCCCGCGGGCACCTCGAACGGGGTCACCTCGTCGTACCTGTCGTACAGCAGCTCGTCGTACGACTCGGCGGCCGAGGCCAGAGCTTCGAACGCCGCGTAGACGGACGGGTCGTCGTCCCCGGCACGGTTCTCGATCGCGTCGAGGTGGCGGTCGAGCGCGGCTTTGAGCGCTTCTACCGCGGCACGGACCTCGGCAACGGTGGGCTGCACGTCATCAGACATGGAGCAGACGCTATCCGCACAGGGGCGTTGCCCGCACAATAGATTGCGATGCCGGAATACGAATTCAGAGAGATGTACGTGCCGCGCGGTACCTCGCGCAAGGACGCGGCACGTCTGCTGACCGACGAAGCCGAGTACAGGCACTGGGAGCTGGACCGGGTGCGGTTGTACCCGGACGGCAGCCGAAGAGTGCGGTTGCGCCGCCGGATCATCCGCCAGGTGCGGGCCACGTGGTGAGAAGTCCGGGGTGTCAGGTGACGGGACCGCCCGGGTAGCCACGCCCCGTGGATCGCCGGACCTCGCGGTCTGTGGAGGGTTGCTCGCTTGGTTCTCCCCCCGCGCCCCTGTGCAACCGCGGCCCGCCGCGTGCTTGCCCCGCGCTGCCCGCGCTGCCCGCCCTGCCCGCGCTGATCAAGGGGCACGTGGGGGTGCTTCCCAGGGCCCGTCAGGCCCTGGGGGGAGAACGGGGCGAGGGACCACCCACGGACCGCGAGGTCCGGGCTCTGCTGACAGGGGCTGGGCTTGCCGTCCCCCGCTCAGCGCGCGGCGCGTCCGCGGCGGAAGAGCAGGGCGCCGCCGAGGAGCAGCGCGCCGGCCGCGCCCGCGATCATTCCCATGTCGTCCGCGCCGGTCTGGGCGAGGGTGGGGGTGGTCGCGCCGGCGGGGGTGCCGGTCTGCGACACGGGGGTGGCTCCGCCCGGGGCGCCCGGGTTCGTCGGGGTGCCCGGGTTCGTCGAGGTGCCGGGATTCCCGGGGGTACCGGAGTTGCCCGGCTTCCCCGGGTGGCTCGGCGTACCCGGGTGGCTCGGCGTACCCGGGTGACCGGGGTGGCCGGGGTGTCCCGGCTTCCC
Source organism: Streptomyces sp. NPDC088194 (assembly GCF_040702025.1). Lineage (NCBI taxonomy): Bacteria > Bacillati > Actinomycetota > Actinomycetes > Kitasatosporales > Streptomycetaceae > Streptomyces > Streptomyces sp. NPDC088194. The sequence continues at coordinate 112,684 of NZ_JBFBIV010000025.1, forward strand.
CGGGTGGCTCGGCGTACCGGGGTGGCCGGGCGTACCCGGGGTGCCCGGCGTGCCCGTACCCGTGTCGCTGTTCCCGCACTCGTTGCCGAACGCCGGGTTCAGCAGGGCCAGCACGTCGACCGTGTTGCCGCAGACGTTCACCGGCACCTGCACCGGGGCCTGGACGGTGTTGCCCGACAGCACGCCGGGCGAGCCGACCGCCGCACCGCCCGCACCCGCGTCCGCGTGGGCGAGCCCGCCGGCCGCGGCGAGCACCCCGCCCGTGGCGACCGCGGTGAGCAGGCCCTTCTTCGTGACCTGACGCATGGATTCGTTCCTACCTTCTTGCGACTCTTCACCGAGCGGTAGGGAACATCCATGCCCCGCACCCCCCGGAAATGGC